>CAMYTM010000001.1 GCA_947297555.1 uncultured Mycoplasmatota bacterium
AACAGAATTAATGAAAAGATAGAGAATGTGTTGTAAAAAATCTTGCCGTTATGGTGAGATTTTTATTGTTTTATTGGAAAGTTTTGTTTATACTATTTTTTAATTTAATGAAGTTAAAACTATTTCTTAGATGTGAGAAATGTTTAAACGTATTATGAAAATATAAACTGGGAATTTCTAAAAGTTTTAAAAAAAATGAAGAATTACAAATGAAAATGGTAAAGCAGTTAGGAAGTGGTGAAATGAATAGTTTGTATGTTGAAAATCTAGGTATTATTTTAACGGAGAAATGTAATTTAAATTGTGCTCATTGTTTTAGAGGAAATAAACAATGTAGGGATATTTCTCCTGAAGTTATAGACGCTATCTTTGCTCAAGTTAGAGTAATTGGCATTTTAAATATATGTGGAGGAGAGCCCACAATGGCTATAGATAAAATAGAATATCTTTTTAATAAAATTATAGAGAAAAAGATTTTGGTAGGGAATATTTGTATTACAATTAATGGAACAATTTATAGTTCGAAACTTATTAAGTTGTGTGAGTGTATATATGGGTATATTAAGGATTTTAATCCGAAGGGGTTTATTGGGATTTACGTATCTTATGACAAATATCATTTAGAAGAAATGAAAAGAGAAAATATTTGTTTTTGCAAAGAAAATTTTAATAATCCTTTTTTTGCTGGAATAAGAGAACTTGGTAATAATTTAAAATTATTTAGAGAAGGAAATGGGAAGTCTTTGGATAGTAATTTAACTATTCCTCTTAGACCTATGCGTTTTTTTGTTTTGGATTATTCTGCTAAAGAAGGAATTATTACTCATAAAGTTGGGCCTTTTATTACTATAAATATAGATGGAACCATTACAGAAGATAATACTACTTATGAAAATCAACAAACAATTTATAATTATGGAAATATTTTGACGGATAATTTAGTAGATTCTTTGATAGACAATGGTGCAAAAGTAGTAAAAAAAGAAATTATGTATAGGATTTTAAGTAAAAAAGAAGTGAATAAATTTCTTTCTTATAATGAATAAAAATGTTATATTAATTTTAGTTAGTTAGTGAGGTTATTATGCAAATTAGTTATAATGTAAGAAAAATTGATTATCGTAATAGATTACGAAATTTAGACGTACAAGCACAAAGTAATTTAAAAAGTGATAAATTTTTTCCTGTGTTTTATATAGATGGAAAGGAAAAGATATTTAAACCACTTTCTAAAACAAAACCGTTATCTACACCATATTTTGCTTATAGTGAAGTAGTATGGTCAACTATTCTTAATCGTTTTTTTGATTCTTCTACTCCAGTTTATGAACTTGCTATTATTGAGCATATTGAAGATGATTTTGAAAGTAAATATCATCATGGAGTTTTAGTGGATAATATAAGACAGAAAAACGAAGATTTAGTAAATTTATATGAATATTTTCGTGATTATCCAGAAGATGTATTTAATATTAAAGACTATATTAATTATGCATTAGAATTTTATGATTATAGAGATTTATTTGAAACAAAGTTTATGAAGTCAAATCTGGTGGTAGCAGAAAGGTTTGTTTATCAATTGTTGTTGTCTTATTTAAAATGTGATTTGAATTATCATTATGAAAATCCTTTGTTTAAAAGTGTAAATGGAAAGGTTATAGATATTGCTCCTATGATTGATCATGAGTTTTCAGGAATGTTTTTATTTATAGATGATTCTCTTCTTCATAATCTTTATTTTGGAAAATCAATTCGTTCTTTGTTTTCACATCATTTGGTTGTCTCAAATTATCCTATTGATCAACAAAGATTTTTTAGTACCATTTCGCAGAATTTAGATGTTATTTCAAAGAAGTATCCTAATGTTTGTAAGTTTTTTTTGAGTAAGTTAAGAGTATTTTTAAACCATTTAGAAGAAAACCCAATTTTTTTAGAAGATAATGGATATTTAGTTCCTTTTCATAGTTTTAATTATGAGATTGGAGAACAACTTTATAAAAAACATAATTTAGAAGAAGCAGAAAGATTAAGAGTAGAAAAATCTTCAAAACAGTTTGTTTCTAATATACAGGAAGTATCTAATATACTAAATAAAGAAATATATGTTTATGGAAACTGTTTAGAGAAAGAGATAACAAGAAAATTACAAAAATAGAACTGCTTTTCTTATTTCTATTTTATTTGCATATAGTTTACTATGAAGAAATATTTTATGAAAGTTAGTATTTTATTTGTTATTGCAATATTATGTTTTGCAAATCATATTGTTTTAGCCAGTCTTCCTTTGACAGGAAAGTTAATTGTAATTGATGTTGGACATGGTGGTGCAGATCCAGGTACTATGTATGGAGATATCTATGAAAAAGATATTAATCTTGCCATATCTTTGGATTTGGAGAGTGAACTTTCTAATCTTGGAGCCAGTGTGATTTTAATTCGTAATGAAGATTATGATTTATCAAAACCAAATGCTTCTTGGAGAAAGAAAAGTGACTTTGACAATCGAATAAAATTGATAAATGGGAGTGGAGCAGACTATTATTTTTCGATTCATTTGAATTATTTAGAGGATACAAGTTATTATGGGCCGCAAGTTTTCTATAATACAAAAAGTGAAAAAAATAAAATAATAGCAGAACAAATTCAAAGTGAATTGAATAAGGAAATTAAAACAGATAGGGAAGTAAAATTAATTCCTAGTACTACTTACATGTATAAAGAATTAAATATTGAGGGTGTATTAATTGAATGTGGTTTTTTGTCAAATGCTCATGAGCGAAGTTTGTTAGTAACGGAAGAATATCAAAAAAAACTTGCAAAAACAATTGCAAGTGCTGTTGGAAATTTAAAATTCTAAATATTTCATATCCTTTTTAATATGCCAATATAGTCCAGTAGCATAGGATTTATCTTTTAGAACTTTTTTGTATTCCTCTTCTGTCATTTTGTTCTGTATAAATGTATGAGTTGCTTCAAATAAAATGGTACACTCTTTTAATGCTCTGTTGTATAAATCAAAGAAAGATTCATTACTAGTAATAGTTTTATCAAAGGGGTTATTCCATGGGTGGTGGTCGTTATTAAAAATAGAGGAATCAATATTTGTAATATGCGAACTATAATTTGCATAGACACCTTCCTTTTTGGGTGTTATTTTGTCAAAAATTTTATAAAAAAATTTTTTGATTCCTGTTTGATCGACAATTAAAAATTTATAAGCATAGTACATATATTGGCATCCTTTTTGGTATTTGTTTCCACCATTTTCTATGGAAAAAGTTTCTTTATAAGTTTTGTTTAAAAGATTGATTAATTCTTTATCTAATTTTTCTTTAGTGATTAGATGTTTGTGGATTTTAAAGTTTTTGAAAGGTTTCTTTTCTTTTTGTTTATATAAAAATGCGTCGATTTCCATTTCCATTTTATTGTGTAAACCATTGTATTTAATTGTTTCTGGTTTTTCTTTTTTGTATTCTCCAGTTTTGTAGATAATATAAGGGTGTGTTGTACTATCTAAAATATAATGGGTAAGATGTCCATAAAGGCTTGCTAATACAGTTGGATTCTTTTGTAATTTATTTATTTTTATATATTTAATAAAGTTTAGGAAAAAAGTATCCGTGTTATTGTAATGACAATATTCTTGTAAATCGTATTTTTTAATTTTAAAAAATTCATAGAAAATAAAGGGATCAAACCCTTGAGCAAAAAGTTCGTATAAATTTTTTTTCTCTTTAAAAGTATTGGTGATTTTTTTGGTACAATTATTAAAAACATCTTTGGCAAAGTAATTATGTGTGGTAATTAAGGGCATAAATTTCACTTTCCTTTCACATTATTATAACATAATCCTCATGTAAAAAATATATACTGATTTTAGGCGTTATGATATAATGTCTATGGTGATGATATGAATAAGATATTCAAAACTTTAGATGAGCAAATTTCTATTTTAGAAAGTAAAGGGATGATTATAGAGGATGTTTTGGCCGCTAAAGAAATTCTTTTGCGTGAAAATTATTTCTTTATTAGTGGATATCGTCTTTTATTTATGAAGTCGATGAATGATAAAACATTTGTTCCAGGAGCAAGTTTTCGTGAACTGTATGGGGTGTTTAATTTTGATCGTCAAGTTCGAAATATTTTATTTAAAAATTTGCTTATTATTGAGAATAATTTAAAGAGTATATTATCTTATCATTTATCTAAAACGTATGGAATTCGAGAGAATGATTATTTGAACCCTAATAATTTTAATAATCAACCAGAAAAGAAAAGGCAGATTAATGACTTAATTCAGAAAATGAAAAGACAAATTCGTTCAAATGCTGATAGTCATACGGCAACATCTCATTATAATACAAGGTACGGATATATTCCTTTGTGGATAGCCGTTAAAGTTTTATCTTTTGGGATTGTGAGTGAACTTTATTTAATTTTAAAACCAAGTGATCAAAAATCTGTCGCAGAATTTTTTGATGTGGACGCAGATGATTTAGCCACTTATTTACCAGTCCTTGCTAATTATCGTAATTTGTGTGCACATGAAGAAATTTTGTTTGACCATCGTGTACAAAGGAAAATAGAGGATACTCGTTTTCATGAGTTATTGGAAATACCAAAGATAGGTGATGAATATATTTATGGTAAAGATGATTTATTTGCACTTATTATTATTTTGAAACAAATGCTTCGTAAAGACGATTTTAATTCTTTAATTCGAGAATTAGATTATGAGATAAATAAGTTGAATGGAAAATTAGAAAGTATTAGTATTGGAAAAGTTTTAGAAAAGATGGGATTTCCTATCAATTATATAGAAATAGAAGGGATGAATTAGAAATGCAAGATTTTAAAGTGAATAAAAATGTAAGATATGCAGTTATTTTAATGGTGGTGTTCTTTTTAGGGGCTTTGGGGATGTTTGCACTAGTTAAGTATTCTCCAATGAATGTTATAGAAAATATAACGAAAACAGTAAAAGATGTGACGGTTACGGATACAGGAATTGCTGATGCTGTTGAGAAAGTATATGATTCTGTTGTGACGATTGAAACATATAAAAAAGATAAGTTGTATGCAACAGGTACAGGTTTTGTTTATAAAAATGAAAATGGGAAAGGCTATATTTTAACTAATAATCATGTAATAGAAAGTGCTGATGCCGTTCGTGTTGTATTTACAAATAATAATTCAGTAGATGCTAAAATTGTAGGCAGTGATAAGTATGCTGATATTGCTGTGTTAACTGTTGATAGCAAAAATGTTTTAAGTGTTGCATCACTTGGCAATAATTCTAATTCTCGTATTGGAGATACTGTATTTGCAGTAGGTGCTCCTATTGATAGTAGTGCTTATTCCTGGACTGTTACAAGAGGAATTTTATCTGGTAAGGATAGAATGGTAGAAGTAAGTCTAAATAATTCTTCTGTCAGTGACTGGGTGATGAGTGTATTGCAAACGGATGCTGCGATTAATTCTGGAAATAGTGGAGGTCCTTTATCTAATTCTAATGGAGAGGTTGTAGGAATTACTTCTATGAAACTTGCTAGTAGTCAAATTGAGGGTATGGGCTTTGCTATTCCAATAGAAGATGCCTTATGGTATGCTGAAAAGTTTGAGAATGGGGAAAGTATTGTAAGACCTTATTTAGGAGTTTCTATGTATAATTTATCAGATATCCTAATCCGAGTAGATGCACCTGTATCTAGTGGGGTGTATATTGATCGTGTAGAAGATGGAAGTCCAGCAAGTGAAGCAGGATTAAAAAGTGGTGATATTATTGTAAAATTAGGAAATGAAAATATTCCAAGTGTAGCATTTTTGAAGTATCAACTTTATAAACATACTGTTGGAGAAACTGTCGAAATTAGTTACTATCGCGGAGAGGAATTAAAAACTACTTCTATACATCTAACAAAAGCAGCGAGTTGAACTAGTTAAGTAAAAGTAGACAAGTAAAAAAAAATAGAACCCTGATTCAATTTTATATTGAATGGGGGTTTTTATTTTAAAGTATAAGAAGGTCTCTTATTATAGTAATTAATATATTTTTTTATAAATTCTGGGACATCTTCCTAATGTTTTATATCAAAATCAATTTTTATTGTATCACTTCAAGTTAGTCTGCTTTTTTGTTTATAAAATTACGATAGTTAAGGTATAGTCTATGTTATAATAGAATAACAAGTATTTTGATTGGAGGAATGAATATGAATGAAATTAAGTGTCCTAAGTGTGGAACTATTTTTCAAATAAGTGAAACAGATTATGAATCCATTGTGAAACAAATAAGAGATACGGAATTTGAACATGAATTGTCTATTAGAGAAACACAGTTTAATAAAGAAAAGGAAAGTGCAATTAAGTTAGCAGAAGCCAATTTAGAAAGGACATTAAAGGATAACTTAAGTAAGAAAGATTTAGAAATAGTAGAATTAAATCATCAATTAAAATTAGAACAGACTGAAAAAGAATTAGCAATTAAAATGGCGATTCATGAAAGGGATAAAACAATTAATGAATTAAATAATAAATTAGAGTTGAATCAAGCCGATTTTTTATTAAGAGAAAAAAATTTAAAAGAAAACTATGAAGAAAAAATGAAAAATAAAGATGAACAAATTGCTTATTACAAAGATTTTAAAGCCAAACAATCTACGAAGATGATAGGGGAATCTTTAGAACAACATTGTAATAATGAATTTAATAAGTTAAGACCTTTATTTAAAAATGCTTATTTTGAAAAAGATAATGATATTAAAACTGGCTCTAAAGGGGATTTTATTTTTAAGGATTATGATGAAGATGGAACGGAAATTATTTCGATTATGTTTGAGATGAAAAATGAGGCCGATGAAACTTCTACTAAGCATAAGAATGAAGATTTTTTTAAAGAATTAGATAAGGATAGAAGAGAAAAACGTTGTGAATATGCTGTTTTAGTATCATTGTTAGAAATTGATAATGAATATTATAATGGAGGTATTGTAGATGTATCTCATAAATATGAAAAGATGTATGTCATTCGTCCTCAATTTTTTATTCCTTTGATTACGTTGATACGTGGCTTTGCTATGAATTCGTTAGCATATAAAAAAGAGTTGCAAGTAGTTAAAAATCAAAATATAGATATTTCTCATTTTGAAGAAAATATGAATGCTTTTAAGGAAGGATTTGGAAGAAATTATAGGTTGGCTAGTGAAAAATTTAAGAAAGCAATTGACGAGATTGATAAAACTATTGATCATTTACAAAAAACGAAAGAGGCATTGTTATCAAGTGAGAATAATTTAAGACTTGCAAATAATAAAGCAGAAGAATTGACGATTAAAAAATTGACGCATAATAGTCCTACTATGGCAGTTAAGTTTGAAGAATTAGACAAGGCATCAAAAGTAGAAATGGTGACAGAATAAAAGTTACTAATTCATAGAATAGTTACATTCTTTTTCTTTTTTTCTTAATAGGGATTTATTTCTCTTTTTTTAGTTTTTCTAAAATAGAGACAGTTTGTATGATAAAATTAAGTAAACGCACAATTTATGAATGTTAAAAATATAAGGAGTTTTATATGTTAGATCAGTTACGAAACAATGATTTGGTTATAACAAATAATAAAGATGCTATTTTAGATTATTTAGATAAAAAAAAACAATTATTAAATATTAAGATAATGACACAGCAAGAATTTATAAATCATTATTTTGGATATACAGATACATCAGCGCTTTATTATTTAGTAGATAAGTATCATTATAAATATGATGTTGCCAAAATGTATTTAGATAATTTTTTGTTTGATGAAAAATTGTTTAAAGAATTGGAAGAAAATCACTTTATTTTTAGAACACCATTATTTAAGATGAGAATATCTCGTATTGTTATTATTGATATTGAGATTGAGCCTTTTTTGAAAAAAGAAATAGAAAAGTATGATTATTTATATTTGAAAAGAGATAAACAAAAATTTGTACCTCAAGTTACTTTTTTTTCTACATTAGAAGATGAAGTAGAGTATGTTGCGAACAGAGTGAGAGAGTTATTAAAAATGATGCCTACTTCTAAAATTGCAATTGTTTTAGAAAGTGGAGAGTATTTCAATACATTAAAAAGAGTATTTAAATTATACGGGATTCCTATAAATACGTATGAACCTAAAGGTATATATGGCACTTATTCTGTACATAAATTTTTGCATACACTAAAGGATACAAAAGATTTTTCCATGGCTTTGAATTGTATTCGAAAAGATGCTATTTATGATGCGATATTAAAGGTCTGTAATCAATATCAGTTTACAGGAATAGATGATACAATTCTTTATTTAGTAGAAGAGGAATTAAAGCAAAAAAATATTCCTTATCAGGAAAAGAAAGAAGCCGTTCGTGTTATCAATATGAACAAAATGGTTGATGAAGAAGATTATTATTTTATTCTTTCTTTTAATGAAGGTATTTTTCCTAAAATCTATAAAGATGAAGATTATTTAAATGATTTTCAAAAGCAAAAGATTGGTTTATTTACATCTTTTGAGAAAAATAAAAATGAGAAAGAAAAAGTAATTCGTAAAATTATGAGTTTTAAAAATGTAGTGATTACGTATAAATTGAGTTTTCAAGGACAAAAATATTATCCTTCTTCCTTGTTAGCGGAGTTGGGTTTAGAAGGAATAGAGGGAAGTAATCATGAATATTCCTTTTCTGATTCTTATAATCAATTAAAATTAGCAAGTATGTTAGATCAATTTATTAAATACAATAAAGTTCATGAAGATTTAGGTCTTCTTATGTATAATTACCAAGAGATTCCTTATTTAACTTATGATAATCAATTTCAAAACATTGAAATTCCTACTTTTAGAAGTTATATTCATGAAAGGTTAACTTTGTCTTATTCTAGTTTGGATACATTTTATCATTGTAGTTTTCGCTTCTTTTTGGCTAATATTTTAAATTTAGATAAGCATGAAGAAACGTTTATGAAAGTGATTGGGACTATGTTTCATTCTATTTTATCTGTTGCTTTTCAAGAGGATTTTGATTTTGAAAGTGCATTTTCTAAATTTGTTAGTACTAATAAATTTAGCCCAAAAGAAGATTTTTTTGTTTCAAAGTTAAAAATAAAATTATGGGAGGCAATTGAAATTATTAAAGAACAAAATCAAAATAGTGAACTAGTGCATGGGTTGTACGAAAAAAAAGTTATTATTCATAAGAAAAAGGATATTGATGTAAATTTTGTTGGTATTATAGATAAAATAAAATATAATGAATTTAATGGAAAAAAAGTTGTGTCAGTTATTGATTATAAAACGGGGGTACCTTATATTGAACTTAATCATTTATATTATGGGTTGTCTATGCAACTTCCTATTTATTTGTATTTGTTGCATTCTTTATTTTTAGAAGATGTAGAGATTGCAGGATTTTATTTGCAAAAAGTAGTTCATGAAAATTTGTCTTTTCAAAAGGGGCATGATTATGTTAAAGAGATGAAAAAACTTTATCGTTTGGAAGGGTTTAGTACTGATAATGAAGAAATATTAAAATTAAATGATTCTCATTATGTTGATAGTAAAATGATTAAGGGAATGAGGGTTTCTTCAAAAGGATTTTATCCTTATACAAAAGTTTTAAGTGCAGAACAAATGAAAAAATTGGTAAAATTAGTGGATACGAAAGTAGAAGAAGCCATTGTGGATATTCAAAATGCTCGCTTTAGGATTAATCCAAAAATGATTGATAATGAAATTATTGGTTGTGCTTTTTGTAAATTTAAAGATATCTGTTACTGTAGTACTAAAGATTTTGTTTTGTTAAAGAAGATGAGTTATGAAGAATTTTTGGGAAAAAGAGAAATAAATGAAAGTTAGGAGGTGAATGTATGCCATTGTGGACAAAAGAACAAAGAGATGCTATACATTTTGATCATTCTAATATTATTGTAAGTGCTGGAGCAGGTAGTGGAAAGACGGCTGTTTTGTCTGAAAGGGTAATTCGTAAATTAAGGGATGGAGTGAATATTAATGAACTTTTGATTTTAACTTTTACGAAAGCAGCAGCAGAGGAGATGAAGATTAGAATTAGAAACAAGATATCAAAAGATGATTCTTTAAAAAGTCAACTTGCTTTACTGGATGCTTCTTATATTACTACTTTTGATGCCTACGCTCTTGCGATAGTTAAAAAATATAATTATTTGTTAAATGTATCTAAAAATATTTCCATAATCGAGTCTAGTATTATTTCTATAAAAAAGGAAGAATTATTGGATAGTGTTTTTGATGAATACTATGTGTCTCGAGATGAAAAGTTTTTAAAGTTTATAGATGACTTTTGTGTTAAAGATGATGGAGTAGTTAAAGTATGTATTTTAGAGATGAATAATAAACTTGATATGCGTTATGATAAGGCAGAGTATTTAAAAAATTATATTGTAAATTATTATAATGATAATTTTATAAACAAGTTAATTCAAGAATATGAGAATTTAATTTTAGAGAAAGTGAGTCTACTTCACGAACAGGTATTGAAGTTAGAAGAGTTTGTTTCGACTGAATATGCAGAGAAATTGAATGAATCTTTAGGGGAGTTATTGATTGCAGATAGTTATCAAAAGGTTGTAAGTAATATAAATACTATACCTAGGTTACCTAAGAATGCAGAGGAAGAAGCAAAAGTTGTTAAAGAAAAAATAAGTGATTGCTTGAAAGAAATTGATACTTTATGTAGTTATAGAGATTTAGAAGAAATAAAAGATTCTCTTTACAAAACAAAGAATTATGTCGAAGTGATTATAGAAATCATTTTAAGGTTAGATGCGAAAGTGAATGATTATAAGTTTCAAAATGACTTATTTGAGTTTTGTGATATTGCTAAAATGGCGATTCGTGTATTAGAAGAAAACGAAGAGATTTGCATGCAATTGCGTGCTAGTCTAAATGAAATTATGATTGATGAGTATCAAGATACGAATGATTTGCAAGAGAAATTTATTTCTTTTCTGGCAAAAGACAATGTCTATATGGTGGGAGATATTAAGCAGTCTATTTATCGCTTTCGAAATGCTAATCCTAATCTTTTTAAAGAAAAGTATGATCAGTATTCATTACATGAAGGTGGGATAAAAATTGATTTGAATAAAAATTTTCGTTCTAGAAAGGAAGTGCTACAGAATATTAATTTGATTTTTAATTTGGTAATGAGTGATTTTGTTGGAGGTGCTAGTTATAGCGCGTCTCATCAAATGTGTTATGGAAATACTTCTTATGATGAAATTGGAAGTACAGCGCATTCTAATGATTTAGAGATATTAAATTATGTTTATGATAAAACGGCTGGTTACTCGAAAGAAGAAATTGAAATTTTTACTATTGCAACGGATATTAAGAAGAAAATGGAGGAACAATACGAAATTTTTGATAAAGATGCTCAAATCAAGCGTCCTATTCGATATGAAGATATTGTGATTTTGATGGATCGGTCTACTCATTTTTATTTGTATAAAAAAGTATTTGAATATTTAAATATTCCTATGGCAATTTATAAAGATGAATCGATTACAGATAGTGTTACTATTGCGATAGTGAAAAATATTTTGTATTTACTTTTAAATCGTTATCCCAATCAAGAATTTAAATATGCTTTTATTAGTGTTTTGCGAAGTTTTTTGTTTAGGGAAGAGGATAATGTAATTTTTTCTTATTTTGTAAATCAAAATTATGAGGATTCTTTTTTGTTAAAGATTATAGAATCTATCGATTATTTTATGTTAAATCCTAAAGAAGTAATGGAAGAGATTATCGAAAAATTTGCTTTTTATGAAAAAATTGTTACAGTGGGAGATGTGGATAAGCATATTGCAATTTTGGATTATTTGCTTACTATTGCTGATTCTTTAGGCAAAATGGGATATACTTTGGAGGATTTTTATCATTATTTATGTGTTTTACAGGAGAAGAATTATGACATTACAATTCATTCTTTGAAACAGGAAAATGGAGTTAAAATTATGACTATTCATAAATCTAAAGGATTAGAGTTTCATTTGTGTTATTTTAGTGGATTGTCTTCCAAGTTTAATTTGAGTGATGTAAATGCAAGGTTTTTGTATGATAAAAAGTATGGAATTGTAACCCCTTTTCTTGATAGAGGAATTAGAGGAACAATTTGTAAGGATTTGATTAAAATATCTCAATTAAAGGAAGAAATTTCTGAAAGAATTAGACTTTTTTATGTAGCGTTAACAAGGGCAAAGGAGAAGATGATTTTTGTAGCATCTTTAAAGGAAGAAAGTCCTTTTGTATTGGATAGAGTTATAGATTATCAAAAATTAGAGTATAGATCACTATTAGATATTTTAAATTCTATTAAGGGAAATTTGTCTTCTTTTATAAGGAGAGTAGATTTAGATAATATTGGACTTACTCATGATTATAATTATATTAAGGAATATAACTTTAGAGAGTTAATAGAGTATAAAAAGTGCAATTTGGATGTAGATATGCTTGTTAAAGAAGAGAATGTAGTGGAGAAGGAACGTTTTTCTAAAGTGTCTACTAAATTGATGTCTAGAGAAGAAATGGAAAATATGCGTAGTGGTGTATATTTTCACGAGATTATGGAGAATTTTGATTTTACTAATCCAAATTATAGCGGGCTGGACGATTTTGATGTAAGAAAGATTCAGGCTTTTATAGGAACTGGCATTTTAGATCGAGCCTTGCATTTATATAAGGAATATGAGTTTAAATATATAGTGAAAGACACTGTTTTGCATGGTGTGATTGATTTGTTGATAGAAGAGGAAAGTGAATTTAAAATAGTTGATTATAAGTTAGTGAATACAAAAGACGAAGTGTATATTAAACAATTAAAAGGATATAAGGAATATATTGAAAAAAAATTTCAAAAAAGTGCTAGAGTATTTTTGTATTCAATAGTAAAAGAAAGTCTTGAAGAAATAAAGTTACAAGACTTGGATGTTTTAATGGAAGTCTAGCATAGATTGATTTTGATATTATTTGCTCTAAAAAGTGGTGGTTTGATGGTGTGAAATGATTATTTTAACCAATTTTGTATTTTTTTCATACTTTATACTAGAGGTGAAAAACATGTCTATAAGAGCGACTAAAAAAGTAGTAATAGATCCTGGTCACCCGAGTTATTTGTTCCCCAACAATAATATGTTTTGGTAAACGATAAATCTATAAGTTAAGGTACTTTGATAGAGAAGTATCTTTTATTATGGAAAAATTTATTTAGGATGTTGTTATGATGACTAGTGAAATCATTTACTCAGGTTATATAGAAAAATAAAAAAGACTTATGAGAAAATGGGATATGAAATAATTGATGTATAAATTTAAAATTTAAAATGAGACAAATATTTTTAAAATGTATGTTACAATTGATTTAAGAGGTGAGATACTTTTGAATAAAACTTATGAAGAATTAAAAGAAATCGTGTTAGAACTTATTAAGAATGAAGAGAATGAATGTGTAGAATTTAAAAGAGCAGAAAATGATTTTGATATAGATAAATTAGGAAAGTATTTCTCTGCTATTGGAAATGAAGCTACTTTAAAAAATAAACAATATGGCTGGATAATTTTTGGAATTGATGATAAAACTCATGAGTTTATTAACACTAAATATCATTATGATGATAATTTTAATAATGTTAAAAAACAAATTTCAGATAATACTACTGATAATATAACTTTTATTGAGGTGTATTCTATTAAAATTTATGAAAATAGAGTTGTTATGTTTCAAGTCCCTGCTGCATCTGGAACTCCTATTAATTGGAAGGGCTTTCCTTATGGAAGAAATGGTGAATTATTAGTACCTTTGGCTTTAAATAAGATTGAACAAATTAAAGCAACGGCAAATTATGATTGGTCTAGACAAATTATAGAAGAAGCCACTATTGATAATTTGGATGTAGAGGCTATTAAAATAGCTCGAACTCAATTTAAAAGAAAATATAAGGGCACACCAATAGCAAATGAAATAGAAAGTTTATCAGATATAGATTTTCTTAATAAAGCAAAAGTAACTATTGATGGAAAAATTACCTATGCTGCTATGTTATTATTAGGTAAAAATGATGATGACTATTTGATGAATGGTTATAATGCTCGTATGACTTGGAAATTATATGATGAAATTAATGTGATTGATTATGAGCATTTTGGCATTCCTTTTATTATTAATGTTGAAAAAGTAAAAAATAAAATTAGGAATTTAAGATATAGATATATGGTGAATGAAAATACGTTATTTCCTAATGAGGTAGATCAGTATGATAATTACATACTTCGTGAGTTAATAAATAATTGTATAGTACACCAAGATTACAGATTAAAAGGAATTATAAATGTAATGGAATTTAAAGATAAGTTAATTATTACAAATGAAGGGAATTTTATCCCACAAAAAATTGAGAATGTTTTAAAAGATGGTTATTCATCTCCTTATTACCGAAATCAGTTTCTTGCCAGTGCAATGGTGAATTTAAATATGATTGATACAGTTGGGAGTGGAATAAGAAGAATCTATAATATTCAAAAAGAAAAATATTTTCCGCTACCAGATTATGATTTGAGTGAGGATAATAGAGTAAAAGTTACATTATATGGAAAAATAATAGATGAAAATTATAGTAAAATATTATTTGAAAAAACGAATCTTGATATAGATAAAGTCATATTATTAGATAGAGTTCAAAAGTCTTACTCTATAACTAAAGAACAAAGTGATTATTTAAAGAAAGATGATTTAATTGAAGGTAGGTATCCCAATATTTATATTTCATCTGATATTGCAAAAATAACTAATAAGAAAGTAGATTATATTGAAAATAAAGGCTTAGATAATGCTTATTATATGGATTATATAATAGCTTACATAAAAAAATTTGGTAGTGCGAGTAGACAAGAAATTAATGATTTAATAAAACCAAAACTTCCTAGTAATTTATCTTCTGCACAATTAGATAATAAAGTTCGCTATTTGTTAAGAAAAATGCGTGAAGATGGGAAAATATATAATGCTGGTAATGATACTAAGCCAGTTTGGAAAATAAAAAATGATATTTAGAAAGTGCAGAGAAAGTGCAGAGATTTGTATAAAAAGTGCAGTAAAAATGTTGCAAACTCCCTAAATAAGCCAAAAATTAGTGTAGCAAAAGTGCAGAGATTATTTTTAAATAAAGTATTGCGTAATGTCACCCAAGTTATTTGTTCCCCAACAATAATATGTTGTGGTAAACGATAAATCTATAAGTTAAGGTACTTTGTTAGGAAAGTATCTTTTTTGGTGATATAATATTAAATAGAGAGGTCTTTCTATGAACAATGTAAAAAATGAACATTATATTCCTAGATTTTATTTGAAAAGATTTTCTACAGAAAGAATAAAAAGTGCTTATATGATTGATGTATATAATAAAAAGGCTCATAAGAAATTATTAAAACAAAATGTTAAAAATTTTGCTTGTATTAATAAATTTTATGATATTGATAATAATGAAATAAGAGAACAATTAGATATTCTTTTTAAATTTCCTAATATTAGTAATGATGATAAGATTAGAATCTTAAATGACCGACAATTGATAGAACATTATTTTGCAAATGTAGAAAATCAAATAAAGCCTTTATTTGATTTAATAGAAGTCAATCATGATATAATAAATGATATATTTTTTCGAGCTAATTTTTGTATTTTTATTAGAGATTTATCTATTAGGACTAATGGATTTCGTGAACATATGACAAAAATAGCTTCTACTTCATTAGAACAGTTAAGAAAATTAAAAATTGAAAAAATAGGAAATTTTGATATAAGTAAATCTGCTGATGAACTAGCAAAGGTAAAACAATTACAAGCAATAGCATCTATTCCATTACTTGTAAAAGATGCAACGATTTTATTAACTGAATATAATTTTTATATTGGCATTAACAATACTAAAATTCCATTTATTATTTCAGACCAACCTGCTTTGCCTGTCTTTGTAAAATGTAATGAGATTTGTATTCCTATTAGTTCTAAAACTGCAATTATAATGAGGGCTAAAGGGAAAAATGTTAAGTATTTAACCGATATTATTCCATTAGGTTACGAAATTGAGTTAACTGAAAAAAATGTTACATATTATAATATTGTTCAATTTAGTACCGCCAGCGAATATTTATTTGGTAATATTAAAGAAATAGAAAGAATGATTGAATTGCAAAAATTTTCTGATACAATTCATAGTTTGGATGATAATAGTTTACATAATGAAGATTTTTATGTGAATTAATTTAAAATTATATAAAAAATAGAAATAGTTGGGTGGTAAATGATAATGGAAAATAAAAAGATTGAAGAAAAACAAATTTTAGAGAAAATATATAACAATAAAAATGAAAATTTATATAAGGTAATTGATTCTATAAGTGAGAAACCTGATTTTATTTTAAAAGATTTAATTACTGATGAACTTTTTGGTGTTGAAATAACTAACATGTTTTATAATGAATTCAGTGCAAGATTACAGATTCCTGAAAATGTTAATATGATGTTGAAAAATGGTATACCAAGAAAAGCTGAAGAAGTATTAGCAAGACATAAAATGTATATTAATATTGAAAATAGTTGGCATTATATTGGGGATACAATAGGGCAATCGTTCAAAGATTATGATGATTATATTAATGCCATTATTAATACAATAAAAGTAAAAACAGAAAAAGCAAAGAAATATAAAAAATTGGATTATATTGAATTATTTATATATGATAATGAAAATTATTTAAGATTTAAAAAAATTGAGGATTTGAAATATTTAGAGGAATCTGAAAAATTAAAAAACGCTATAAGTAATTCTCCATTCAAAAGAATATACTTTTTTACTATCATTAATAATTATTCAATGTTATTATTAAATGGTGATATTAGTTCAGGTCCTCTTGCAATATCAGATGAAAAGTTAGAAATTCATAAAAATTATATGAAAAGTTTATTTAATCAAGATACTTAAAGATGGTATCTTTTATTATGCAAAAATTTTAATAGAAAGCGAGGATTGATAAATGGATTTAAATTATGCAATTTTTAAAAGTAAACAAATAATGACTCTCAATGATTTAGCACAAATTGGTTCACACAATAAACGGGAGAAAAAAGCCTATAATTCTAACCCTGATATTAAGTTAGAATTAACAAAAGATAATATTGAATTAGTGCCTTTAGCAGATAAATATGTTAAAGGCTTTTATAATTTAACAAAAGAATATAAAAAAGAACATGATGAACGAATGGAAACAGAACGAGAAGATAGAAAAAGAAGTTTTAAACAAATGGTAGATAAATCTAAAAGTGTTGTTGCTGATGAACTCTTATTTACAGCTACTCATGAATTTTTTAAGGATATGAATAAAGAAGAGATTAAAAAGTGAGCAGAAGTTTGTATGGATTTTGTTTATGAGGATTTGGGATATACGAAAGAGCAAGTACTACATAGTGTTATTCATTTAGACGAAAAAACACCGCATGTTCATTGTGTAGTAGTACCTTTAGTTAAAAAATATGATAAAAGAACAAATACGGAAAGATATACGATTTCTAAAAAACAATACATTAGAGATAAAATTCATCTGTCGGAATTACAAGACTTATGCCATAAAAGATTAACTGATAATGGCTATGATTTAGAACGAGGAATTAAACATAGTGATAATGAGAGTATTCCTATTAGAGAATATAAAAAGATAACACGAAAACTTAATCATACTTTAAGTGTTAGGAATGAAAGATTGGAAAATGCAATGACTAATTTAGAAGAACAAATGAAAAGTAATAAAGATGTGATGTTTGATAAAGAATATGTTAAAGTGAAGAAAGACACTTTTGATACAATGAATCATGTTTTTAAAGAAACAAAAAAGGTTATGGAAATCCAACCGAAATTACAACAAGTTTTTGATGAAGTGGATAGTTATTCCCAAAATTATCTTTCTATTCAAAAGGAAAATAAAAGAATAAAGAAAGAAGTTGAAACTCTAAAAAATAAAAATAAAAAATTACAAGAAGAAAATAAAAATCTAATTTCCTATATTAAGTTTATTTTAAAGGTTATTAAGCACTTTTTTAGAGAGTTACTACAAATTGGTAATGAGAAAACAAAAGAGGCTACTACAAATGAAATTAAGGACTATTTTGATAATGAAGATTTTAACAAAGAAGATGTTTATGATATTGCAAAAGAAACAACTAAAGAAGATGAATTATTTGATTATGCAGATATTTCTAGCTATTTGAAAACAAGTAAAAAGTCTTATGATAAGACAAATGATTTAGATTTAACTTTATAATAAATAAAGTGATATTTTTAACAAATTTATAAGGTAAAATTTTATTTAATGCATGACAATGGTTTAACAATCTCAATGTTTGATTTGACATTTATGATAATTCGTGTATAATAAAGTCAATTTTCGAAGGGGGAAAAGTTATATGAAATATTATTACAAGAAAAAACATGAAAAAAAGCAAGAATGGTTGGCTAGTTATTGGGTAAAACTTACTATGTTTATAATTGATAAAATTTTAAAACAAGGAAAGGGAACTTTTAATGTAATTCATTATTTTGGAGATTTTCCAATGACAGTGAATTACGGTTTTGATACAAATTCTTTTTCTCTAGGATTTCAAGCACAAGTTGAAGGCTGTGATAGAACTTATAGGCTTAATCCACTATATATTCTTTCTTATTTATTTGAATGTGATGATAAATGTAATTTGGATGATTATTATGAAAGTGATGAAATAAAAGAACATGAACCTAGAATAATTCGTTTTATAAGGAAATATAATCCAAGTATTAAAGAAGTATCAAAATTTAGTTTTGCAAAACAATTACATACAGAATATAGCAATAATAAAGATGTATATTGCAAAGAAACAGGCTCGTTCATTAATACTCCTGAAAATAGAAATATTCTTCCAAGAGTTGTATATTTAAAATTTATGGCTAATTTAGAACACCAATTATATGATTTGATGTCATGGGATGCAGTTTATAAATATGCTTTAGAATTTTTAAGAGGAGATGTTGAAACTGGATTGATACCAGTAGAATTTGAACTTAATGGTGAATATAAGTATGGACATAGAAAGGCAACAATTGATTTTAATAATTTATGCCCAATTTTAACTGAAAGTGGAGAATATTTAATAGAGGAATATATGTGTTCCATTAAACCGAATGATTTTTTTTTAGATATGGTTTCAGAAAAATATCCTAGTGTCTTAAAAAATCATAGGATTACATTTGAAGAATTTCGAAAAAAAGTTATAGTTTACAATAGAGAACAAGGTAATAAACAGTTTCAAGATTGGTGGAAAGTTTTTAGGGGGGAAGGGT
Source organism: uncultured Mycoplasmatota bacterium (assembly GCA_947297555.1). Classification (GTDB taxonomy): domain Bacteria; phylum Bacillota_I; class Bacilli_A; order RF39; family UBA660; genus MGBC108787. Next base: position 19,420 of record CAMYTM010000001.1, read on the forward strand.
ATCCAATCCCTGTGGGGTTGGGTGGTATTCCTCATCAAGTAATTTGCTATCCATTATTTCCACATATAGATTGTTATTTAGATTATTGTGCAAAATTGAATATCCCATTTATAGATAGTGAAGAGAAAGAAAGGGGAAATTCGAGATGAATTTTGATTTATATAAAGGATATCGTGGTTTATTAGATAAGTCTTTAAATGGACAAAAAGTAACTTTAAATGAACTTAGGAAGTTTTTTCAAAAGGCTAATTTTGGTGGAAAGTTTTATCTTCAAGCCTTAGTAGTTAATCATTTAATGTTTCTAAACGGAGATAGGAATTTTAATGATTTTTCGTTGTTATATAGTTGTTTTGAAGAATCTATAAAATTTTGTTATGAAAAAGAAGATACTTTAGAAGAAATTAAAGGTTTAAAGGAGTTAAATTCTTCAAAAATAGGTAGTTTGTTTGCTGAGTTTTTATTTTCAGGATATCTTCCAATGCTATTTTATTTAGATACATACGGCATTATTTCTAAAATACCAACAAATGGTTTTATAGTAGATAATTATATGCGTCCAATAAATACAAGAGTGTTATTTGAAAATGCAACAAAAAATGATAAATCTTTGAAATTCAATGAGTTTATAAATATGATGTTTATGTATTTTTCTGAAAATCTTGATAATAGTATAATTAAAATTAATTCTTCAGGAGAGTATCGTAATATTATACAAGTTTGTGACAAAAATTATAATTATCAAGCAACTATAAAGTCAGATGAAAAACCACCAGTTGGAACATTTATAAAAGATAAGAAATACATTGTTAATCCTGCAGTAGGAAGAGCACAAGAAAAAAGAAGCATGGAAATTTCGCTTTTAATGCCTGAAACATCTTCTATTTTGGTTGGGCCTGCTGGTGTAGGAAAAACTGCTATTGTTGAAGGATTGAATTATGATATTCAAAATGGTAAGATTACAAATCGCTTAAAAGATAGGCAAATATTAATGACCTCTAGTACTGAATTAGTTTCAGGCTGTTCTTTGGTAGGACAATTAGAAGATAGATTTTTAAAATTATGTCAATATGTAAAAAGACATCCAGAAGTACTTGTGTATATTGATGAAATACACACTTTGATTGGTGGCGGTAGAGGAAGCGGCTCTACAAATGAACTTTCTAATATGATGAAACCATATCTTTCAAGTGGAGAACTACAATTAATTGGTGCTACTACTAAAGAAGAATATGAAAAATATTTTTTAGGGGAATCTGCTTTCAGAAGAAGATTTGAACCGACTATGATAGATGAACCAGATGAAGAAACTTTAAAATGGATTTTATCAAATTGTGTTGAAAAACTTACAAAACAAACTGGAATATCTTTTGAAAGACCAGAAGAAATGGAAATATGTTTAGCAAAAATTATAGAATATTCTAATGCTGAATTTAGAAATAAAGAAGATTATCGTTATAATCCAGCACTTGCAATAAATATTTTGAAGAGAATATTTGCTACTGCTGAATATAATACTCATCAATTTATTGGAAAAGATGATATTGCTATTGGTATAAATGATTGCAGTTATACACTTGCACGAGTAGATAGCAAAAAGTTATAATATGTCTGAAAACTAACTTTAAGACAAGTTAGTAACACACTATGATATTGACAAGCCAATAACGAGATGTGCAAAGGGAGATACCCTTTTGAACCCCCTTTTAAGCAATAACTAAACAAGCTTTCGCAAGTAAAGTTATTGCCTTTTTATTTGTATAAATACAAATAAAAAGAAAAAAGACTATCGCCAATAACACTAGCTAAAGCAACAAAACTTGCCCCGTCTTTTTTATGAAAATAACCTTAATGCTAAAGTCTAACGACTAAAGCAAAAAGGTTATTTTTCTTCTTCTATAATGTTTCCTGTTAAGGTATTATATTTAACATTAGATTCAATTTTCATTTTTGGAAATACACCACTATCATATTTAGGATATTTATCCTTATCTAATTTTTCTAAGTTAGGTCTAATTAAAGTCATAACTTCCTTTAGGTTATCTAAAATCTCATCCATAGAAATTTTTTCTCTTTTTTCAATTTTAGATAATTCTATTTTATCAATTATATCAGCTATAATGCCTTTACAAGCAAAAGCATTTTTTCTTCTTTCTTCTATATCTTCTAAAACATCAAAATAAAATTTTTCATAAGATTTAATTTGTTCTTGATAATCAGCAGTACTTCTTTTTTCGGATAGATCCATACCCCAATTAATATCTATATCATTATATCCTGAGAGTTCCATTAATTTTACTAAACTTAAATTTAAGTTTTCAGCAATTCCTTTTAAATATAAAACATTTGGCTTTAATCTTTTTCCTGCTTCAATTCTTGATACTTCAGCACAATCCATATTAGATTTACGAGCAAGTTCTCTTTGCGAGATACCAAGTTTTTCTCTTGCTTCACTTATTGTTTTTCCAAGTTCAGTAGTATTTTTCTTCATTAATAAATACACCTCTTTTTCTTTTGTTAAAGAAAGTATAACATATTGTGCTGTAAAAATCAACAATTTAGTAATTATTATGTTGACAAACTCAATATACGATGTTATACTAGCCTCAGTTTTTGATGTAAAACTCATCAAAAGAAAGGAGGAATGCTTATAAGGAAGTTTAAGATACAAGAGAGCGTTTGGAAAGATAAAAGAATTCCAAAGGAAGCCAAGTATATTTACTCTTATATTTATTCAAAAGGATTTGTGAGAATCATAACTGATATAAATATAGGAGAAATACAACAAACTATTAAAATTAAAAACAAAGGCTTACAAAATAATCTTGAGATATTAGAGCAATACAAATATCTAATCTACCAAGAATATGCTAATGGGATGTACACAATAAATCTACTAGGGTGTTAAATAACTCCTAGTAGATAAGGTACAGTAAGATTAAAGGCTTATGTTAGTACTTATTCTATAAAGAATATAGAATGAACTTTGAAATAATCCGAAGGAAAGGATTTAAAATAATGTTCCAGGGGTTTTTATACCCAAAATTACGAATTGCTAGAGAATATTGGTATGGCTTTAAAGGCATTTTATCGCAGTTCCTAGAATAGTATTAAGTGACCAAACTTGTTCGCAGGAAGGATAAATTAGTGTATGGAATCATTAATTCATTATCAAATAAGAAAGAATATTGCTATGCTAGTAATCATTATTTTTCTAAAGTGTTAGGTGTGTGTACAAAAACAATTTCTAATTCTATTCAAAATTTAGCGAGTAGGAATTATATTTATATTAAATATGTGGATAACCAAAGACAAATTTATATAAATGAAGAGATTGTTAGAGAAGAAAATGCTAAGGTAGTAGAAAAGAAGTTCTATGATAACATAGAAAGAAATTGCCAATATAAAAGAAAAGAATTTATAAAAGATAATAAAAATAAGAATGATGTTCCTTATTGGTTAGAACATTCGGAAGTTTGTAAAAGTGAAGAAATGAGTTTAAACGATAAGGGAGAATTAGAAAGTATTATGAAAAAATATAAGTAAAATAAGGAGGATTGATACATGGTTAAATTTTACGGAGGATTCTATTTATAATTAGAATAATAAAGGGGGTTATATAATATGGAGGTAAAATACAATGTAACATTTAAAACAAAAGATAATGTAATCGTAACAGATGAAGAATTAGAAAATATTATTACTAGAAAATTACTTAAGGTAATACTTAACTTGGAAAATAGCAATATACAGGCTGTAAATAATTCTTAAGTTAGAGTATAATACACTTATAGATTTAGATTGTTTATTGCAACTAGAGAGTAGGTGCAGTAAATGGAAAAGGTAGGTGTATATTGTAGACTATCTGATGAAGATAGAAACAAAAAAAATAAAAATGATGATAGTGAATCTATTGCTAATCAAAAAAGTATGCTTTTAAAATATGCTCTTGAACAAGGTTGGGAAATTGTTGATATTTATTCAGATGATGATTTTTCGGGAGCAGGTACCTTTAGACCTGATTTTGAAAGAATGATTAAAGATTGTGAAAATGGAAGAATTAATATAGTTCTTTGTAAAACACAAAGTCGTTTTTCAAGAGATATGGAAGTGATTGAGAAATATCTTCATAATAAGTTTGTTGAGTGGGGTGTAAGGTTTGTTAGTATTGTAGATAATGCTGATACTAACAATGAATCCAATAAAAAATCAAGACAAATTAATGGACTTGTAAATGAATGGTATTTGGAAGATTTATCAAATAATGTTAAGAAGTCATTAAAAAATAAACGAGATGATGGACTTTATATGGGAAGTTTTGCTCCCTATGGTTATTTGAAAGACCCAAATAATAAACACAAGTTAATGGTTGATGAAGATGTTGCTTATATTGTTAGAGAGATATTCCAAAAATATAAAGATGGGATAGGGTATCATAAAATTGCTATGGACTTAAATGCAAGAGGAATATTGTGTCCTTCACTTTATAAAAAATCAATAGGAAGTAATTTTATTTGTGCTAATCGCCAAGGTACAGGGACTTGGACTTCTGATACTATTGCTAAAATTTTAAAAAATGAAACTTATATAGGTAAGCTAGTACAGGGAAAAAGAACAAGTGTTAGTTACAAGAATCACAAGTCAAAAAAAGTGCCAAAAGATAAATGGTCGGTTACGGAAAATGCTCACGAGCCAATTATTGATAAAGAAACTTGGTATTTAGTACAAAAAAGATTAGGCAAAAATGAGTGTCCATCTAAAAATGGCGAAATTCATATGTTAAGTCAAAAAGTTTATTGTGCTGATTGTGGAAAAATTTTTATGAAAAATGTATTTAATGTAAGTAGTAAAGGAAATACAAAAGTAAAAAAGGCTTATCTTCAATGTAAGGGACATAAAAAGTATCATGTTTGCGATAATAATAAATCTTTTCGTTTAGATATATTGGAAGAGTATTTGTTAAATGCAATTAATGAGCTACTAAAAAAATGTAATGAAGAACTTTTGAAAAATGAATTTACAAAAGAAATGGATAGGAAGTCTAATCAAGATATAAGAATCACAAATCTGAATAAAGAAAAAGCAAGTTTTGAGAAAAAATTAAGTGAGAGTAAATTGTATTTTAAGACTTTGTACGAGGATAAGTTAAAAGGTGTTATTACGGAAGAAGATTTTACAATGTTACGAGGCGAGTACTCAAAAGATGTAGAAAGTTATCAACTAAGACTTGAAGAGATTAACATTGAACTTGATGAGATGAATACAAGAAAAGATAATTCAAAAGACATTGAGAGCATACTTAAGAAATATAAACATATTGATAAACTTAATAAAATAATTGTAGATGAGTTTGTAGAAAAAATCTATATAGGAACTTTAGATAAAGAAACAAAATCAAGAGAAATTCGGATTGAATGGAACTTTGATTTATAAAATATAACCTATAATTTTAGCAAAAGAAGTAATTTTTGGGGAATTCAGTTTCAAGCCATGGTGGTACTGACCCTGGGACTATTGCAAATGGAATAACAGAAAAAGAATATACATTAAAGATAAGTGAATATATTCATAATCGTTTGGATGATTTAGGAATCGAAAATAGTATGACAAGAACTACAGATGAAACTTTATCTCCTGATGTTAGACCAGGTAGAGCACAGAGTTTTTATGGAAAGGGTAATGATGTGATTCTTGTGTCTAATCATATAAATGCAGGAGGAGGTAATAATCATTGTGTAACAAAGTATGTATAACAATTAAAGCCGAAAATATAATAAGAAATGAGGATTAGTTATAATATGAGTTACCCAAAAGAAAATGAAATAATGAATGGAGATATATCTGATGAAGAATTTAATGAGAAATATTTGCCATTTTATGATAATTTCAATGATTATATGGTTGGGTTTGTAATACCAGATGCAGTAGCATTTTATATTGTAAATAGCTATTTAAGAGGATGCTTAGTTGATAGTAAATTATATAATCATATTAATTCTGCAGTAGATATTTTTAATTATAGATGTGATATAGATGTTATAATTCCATCTATAGAAAAGATATTAAACATAAAATATAATCTTAAAATTACTGGAAGAAATCCATTAAAACTAGAAAAATATTATTAAAAATTTAGCACTGTCAACATTGATGGTGCTTTTTTGTATGGTATAATAATTTAAGAGAGGTGGTAGTATGAAACCAGAAGAATATTATAAGGTAATAAGTGATGAGCTGGCTAAAATTAAAGTGTTAATTGACACAGAAAACAGTATAAATTTGCTCGATAAAAACATTTTTTTAGAGGATATACTAGCTAATATACTAAATATCATATATGGTTTATCTCTGGTTAATACGAATTTTAATATTAGTAACTATCCATCTATTGACTTAAAAGATGAAATTAATAAAACTGCTGTTCAAGTCACTACAAATGTTACTAGGATTAAAGTTCAAAATACGTTGGATACTTTTTTTAAAAAAGGATATGATAAAACTTTTGATAGGTTGTTTATTGTTGTGTTTGATAATCATTCTTACAGAGGAGAGTTTATTTTATCAAGTAAATTTAATTTTAACAAGGACGATAACATAATTACTTACGAAAAACTATTAAAAATTATTAAATCTTTAGCTGACGATAAATTAAAAAGAATATATGACTATATTGATATAGCATTAAAGGAAAACATTTATAATTTATACTGGATGAAAAAAAATACAATTAAATCATTAAATAATTTGGACAAAAGATACAATAGAAAGCTAAATGTTTTTAATGAAGAAACAAATAAAATTAAGATGTTTTTTTCCCAAGAAGATTGCAAAAAAGAAATAATTAACATGATAGAAGCAATAATTATCCTTATTGAAAATAATGATATTAAAACGAATTTTAAAATTAATGAAATAGTTAATGATTTTACATTAATTACAATAAATGAAAAATTAGAAGCATTATCTAGACTAGAGAAATCAGTATGTAAAAACTTTGAAGAGAAAGGAAATGATTATTATGATTATAATAAAATACATAATTTTGAAACAGAATATTATTTGTTACTTGAAAAATTAAACAATTTAATAGCATTATATTTTTCAAAAGTTATTATATATAGTGGAGTAGCTGGTATTGGTAAAAGCCATACATTAGCATCCTTTGTTAACGAAGACTATATCTCTAAAAATTTTCCTGCATTATTAGTATTGGGACAAGATTTTAGTGATGGTAGCAATATAGAAAACCAATTTTGTGAAATAACATCTGGGAAAAATAATTTTGATGAATTGTTATTTTATTTAAATGAGTTAGGAAGAGTAAGAAACATTATAGTACCCATAATTATTGATGGTTTAAACGAAAGTAATGATAATAGTATATGGAAAAAGGGATTAAATAATTTTATTAATGAAGTAGTAAAATATTCAAATTTAAAATTAGTATTATCTGTTAGGGAAACATATTTTGAATTCTGTATTCCAGAAGAAGTAAAGAATAGAAATGGAATTTTGGTATATAATCATGAAGGTTTTAATGGTAATAGTATAAAAGCTATAGAGGAATTTTTTGAATTTTATGGCATTGATATTCCTATATTTCAAATTATACATAATGAATTTAAAAATCCATTGTTTTTAACAACATATTGTAATATTGTCAGCAAGTATAATATACAGATAAATGAAAATGAATATAAAAATTTTATACAAATATTTCAAATGTACTTATATAAAATAAATGAAATATTTGTTGAAAAGTACAATTTATTAAATAAACCTAATATTATTAAAGAAGTTTTGAATAACTATATACAAAAATGGGTAGAAAATAATAAATCTATAACTGAGAAAGAGTTTTTAACTCTTCTTAGTGAAATTAGTGAATTATATGATATAAGTAAAAGAGAAATACTTAACTTTGTTATTGAAAATGGATTGTTTTATAAGGAGAGACGATTTAATGAAGAAATTATTGTATTCACATATGAAAGATATGAAAAAATCTGTTTAGCAATGTATTTATTAGAATCTATAAATTCAATTGATGAATTAAAACAATCAATAAATGATGGATTATTAAAAGAATATGTTGATTCATCAGATAAATTTGATAATGGAATATTAGAGGAATTGATAAATATTATTCAGGAAGATTTTAAAGTTGATTTTGTTAGTATTATTTCTTTTGACAAAATTAAATTTGACTATTTTATTAAAAAAGATTATATAAAAAGCCTTTTATGGTTCAAGGGACAATATGACATAAATATCATTATAAATAATATAAAAGAATTATATAAAGATGAAGATTATGCTAATGAAATTATTGATGTATTCATAAAAATGTCATATTTAGAAACTAATCCATTAAATATAAAAATATTAAATGAATATATGTTAAAGTTATCAATGCCACAACTAGATTATAATTGGTCTATAGTTATAGATTCTTATTATTCTGATTTTAAAAAAGAATCAATTGATAATATTATTAATTATTGCTTAAATTATGGTAGTGAATATTTGAATGATAATACTATATATTTATTATCAGTATTATTTAGTTGGCTTTTAAGTTCATCAAATAGATATTTAAGGGATATATCAACTAAATCCTTAACTAAATTATTATTAAATAATCATAAAGTATCTGTAGAATTACTTAAGAATTTTAAAAATGTTAATGATATGTATGTGTTGGAAAGAATAGTAGCAGCAATATATGGAAGTATAATAAGAAGTTCTAATAGTAATAATATTGAAGAATTATCTCATGAACTTTATAATGTAATTTATAAAAATGAAAAACCTATTGATAATGTAGTAATAAAAGTATACTCAAGAAAAATTTTTGCTTATATGAAAGAAAAATATCAGATAAGTCTTTATGACAATATAGAAAATGAAGCCAAATCAGAATGGTATCAACATCTACCTACTAATGATGAAATTGATAAATATGATGTTGATTATAAAGATGAGAATGTTGATAAAAGAAAATATTCTAATTCTGCAATAATTCATTCTATGGTAACTGAATATGGTAGAGGAACTAGTGCTTATGGAGATTTTGGAAGATATGTATTAGGGTATTTTTTAAATCCATTTGCGTATGTGGTAGAAGATGTACAATTATTAGCAAATAAGGCAACAGAAAGAGTTTTTGACTATGGATATGATTATAAATTATTTGGTAATTATGACTCTGCTGTTAAATATAATCAACATCGTCATGAACATTCAACTGAAAGAATAGGAAAAAAGTATCAATGGATAGCAACATATGAATTATTATCAAAACTATATGATAACTTTATTCCACATTATGATGTATATGATGATGATATAATTGATTTTGATAATAGAGAATATTTTGACAAAGATCATAAAAGGACTTTTGATGAATCAAGTATTCGATATGTAAAATATAATTTAGAAGAGGAGTTTAATAAACTGCTAACAATTGATACAACAAATTTTATTTTAGAACAAGGCGACAAGAAAAATTATCTTGATAATAATAATTTTGATATTAATAATGAAGAAAACTATTCTGAATATGTTGTAAAAGACATTAATAATATTAAATATATAAGCTTATTTAATTTATTCTCAGCTGAGGATAGAAACTTTAATTTAAAAAATGTTGATAGAAATTCTTTAACTATTGCGTGTACAGCCTTTGTATATTCAGATAAAGAAAAACTAGAAAAAAGTGATTATAAATATTATTCACAAGGTACTTATAATGAGACATTTAATATACAATTATTTGATATTCCCCAATCATCAGAATATAAATTAAATTATGATAGGAAATATCAAAATCAGGATTTACAAACTAGTTATAAGACATGCTATGAAGAATACATATGGGAAAAAGAATATGATGAATCAATCAGAAATCCGATTAAAATTTTAGTTCCGCAAAAATGGATTATTGATGATTTTTGTTTAGAACATAGAAATGAAGGAGAATGGTATAGAGATAATGAACTATTATGTTTTCAGCCATTATTGAAAGATGGTGAACAAGAATTAGTTATAAAATATGATGAATTTATTAAATTTTTAAAAGGCAAAAATTTAAATTTAGGTTGGACTATTTATTGTGAAAAATCTCATAATAATAATTATGTTTCTTGGAGAGTAAATTTATTTTATGATTTTAAAAATATGAAATTTAACAATGAAGTTTATGATAAGGAAGAATGGGAATCTCGATCCTTATGGTAAAAAATAATGATTAAAATTTACTGAGTTATTAAAAACAAATAGGCAAAAATTTTCCTATTTGTTTTTAAATTTAATATAAAATAAAAAGGACAAAATTGTTCTTTTATTAGAGGTAACTTAGTAGTCTTGTACAATATATCAAGCATGGTGTCTACACACCCTAAAAGCTTGTTAGGGAGTATCCCTAAAACCCATTACAAATTAGTCTCTGAAAGTTAATAAAATTTCTAAATATAATTGTGAAAAGGACATTTACTAAAATATAAAATATTAGTATAATATTGTTATGAAAGTAAATGGTGGCTTTATGAGCAATGAAGATAAAATTAAAGATTATTTAGATAAAAATTATGGTTATATAACAACTTCTGAAATATTGAGTATGAATATTAGCAAACCTTTAATTAAAAAATATGTTGAAAATGGATTATTAAGAAAAGTTTCACATGGCTTATACATAGATAGCAATTTATTAGAAGATGATGAATACATTTTTCAAAGAAGATATCCCGAGGCAATATTTTCATATAATACAGCATTATATTTTCTTAATTTGTCTAATAGAGCTCCACATAAAATTGAAATAACTTTAAGTAATAGAAAGAGAATTAGTTGTGATTATGAAGTACATTATATTTCAGATAAATATTATGATATTGGCATTATTGAAATAGAAAGCATGTTTGGTAACCCAATTAGAATTTATAATGCTGAAAGGTCTATTTGTGATATGTTACGAAATGGTGATTTTGAATTAGAATTACAAAATACTATTCTTAGAAATTATTTTAGAAGTAAAGATAGAGATCTTGATAAGCTTTTAGAGTATGCAAAAATATTTAAAATTTACGATAAAGTCAATACTTTAGTTGAGTATGAAATGGGTTAGGAGGTTTCTTAAATGAGTGAAAAAGAATTAGATTCGAGTAATGTTGAATATACAAAAGAAATTAAGCCAGAAGGTTATGTAAAACAACTACAATGGGATATGGCTATTGGTCTTCAAGAAGTTGATAATTTAAAACCTTCTAAATATTTAGAAAAATTATTAGAAGACAATGTAAGTGGTAAACTAACTATTAAACAAGTAGAAGAAGAATTAAGAGAATACTATATTGCAAAAGATAAAAAACAGGAATTAAATCATAATGAATTAGAATGTGATTTTGTATCAACAAGAATTGTTGAATTGTTAGATAAAAATAATTTTGAATTATCAGTAGATTATTTAAAATATGTTCATAAATATTTATTTCAGGATGTATATGAATTTGCAGGTGAATTTAGAAATATAGATTTTTCTAAACATGAAAAAATATTGAATAATGATTCAGTTGCTTATGGAGATTGCAAGACATTAAAAGAATCATTAGAATATGATATATCTTTGGAAAAAGAAAAGAATTATAAAAATATGAGTGTTGTAGAAGTGATAAATAATATCACTAAATTCTCATCTAGCATATGGCAAGTTCATCCATTTAGAGAAGGTAATACTAGAACAACAGCATTATTTATAGAAAAATACTTAATTAGTTTAGGTTATGAAGTAGATAATACTCTATTTAAAGATAGATCAGTTTATTTTAGAAATGCATTGGTTAGAAGTAATTATTTTAATAATTATTTAAATATTAAAGAAGATAGTAGTTATTTAGTTAAATTTTATGAAAATTTATTATTAGGTAAGAATAATAATTTACATTCACAGGATTTAATTGTTAAAGAGTTATTTTAGAAGTGAGGTAATAGTTATGGATTTTGATCAAATGAGTAAAGATGACTTGATTAATTATATAAAATCATTAAATGAAGAAAAATCAGGAAAATTGGGACTAATATGGGATAGAGAAAAAGTGCCAGAAGATATTGTTTTGGAGTGCAACAAGAAAATTCCTGTATTAAAAAATATATCTGAAAAGAATATTATAACTTCTAACAATAAAAGTAATGATAATAACTTATTGATTGAAGGCGATAATTTTCATAGTTTAAGTGTTTTATCATATACACATAATGAAAGTATTGATGTTATATATATTGATCCTCCATATAATACAGGAAGTGAAGATTTTGTATATAATGATAAATATGTTAATTTAGAAGATGGATATAGACATAGTAAATGGCTAAATTTTATGGATAAAAGACTTAAAATAGCAAGAAGACTATTAAAACAAGATGGCGTCATTTTTATATCCATTGATGATAATGAATATGCACAATTAAGATTATTATGTGATGAAATTTTTGGCGAAAATAATTTGCTTTCTACACACCATATGCAAGTTAGGTATGATAATAAAAGTCTAAATGAAGACAATGATTGGCAACCAGTAATGGAATATGTTCTAATATATGCAAAAAGTAAATATTTATTCAAAGCAAATAAACAATACGAAGAATATGATCTTTCAAAATTTCAATATAAGATTACTGAACTAACTAAAGGTACAACTTTAAAAATAGGTAATAAAACAGTTACTATCTTTAAAGATGGTGAATGGAAGATAGAAAAATGTAAAGGAAAAATCGGATTGTTAAAAGAAACTTGGGCATCAGGGAGTATAGTTAGACAAAGCGGTACTGCTGCAGAATTTTTGTCAAAATATTTGATTAAAAGAAAAGATCAAGATGGTTTAAATGTTTTATATAAAATTCATAATATGGGAGAAGATGGATTAGGATATAGATATGTAACTGGTCCAAAGAGATATGATGCCATTCGTGGAAAGTTTTATTCTGGTGTTCCTTTAGATCGAATAAAGGAAATTGAAAATAATGGTTTCTCAAAAAAAACAAGGCCTATTTCAAATTACTATGATTTTAGTGCTGATTTTGGAAATATACGAAATGAAGGTGGAATACCATTTAATAATGGCAAAAAACCAATTAAGATGTTAAAAGAGTTAATTAATTATCATCCAAATAAAAATGCATTAGTATTGGACTTTTTTGCTGGATCAGGAAGTACTGGACATGCAGTATTAGAATTAAATAAAGAAGATGGAGGAGAAAGAAGGTTTATATTATGTACTAATAACGAAATTAGCTTAAAGGATGAAAAAGAATTTAAGAAAAAAAATAATATAAATGATGAAACTCTGATTGAATATAAGAAAAAAAATAATAAAAAATGGTTGAAATTTATTGAAAAAAGGGGAATTTGTAATTCCATAACATATCCTAGAATTAATAATGTGATTAATGGATATAGAAGCAAAAAAGGATTAGGTGGAAATTTACTATATTTTAAAACAGAATTCGTTGAAGTTAACGGCTCAAAAGACCAATTATATTATGATTTAACTGAAAAATGCATTCCAATGTTGTGTATAAAAGAAAATACTCATGTTTTAGTTAGAAAAGATAACGAATATTGTATATATTCTAATGAAGAAAAGACAAAATATACTTGTGTCTATTTTGATGCTTTTGGAAATAATTATAATAAATTTATAAATGATATTGAAAATATTTATGAATTTAAGGCATTATATATATTTACTTTAGGAAATGAAATAAATCAGAATGAACTAGTCGATGTACACAATTATGAAGTGGAACCAATTCCATATAAAATTTTAGAGTTGTATAATAAAATAATTGATTTAAGCAGGGAGATATAATTATGAAAGAATTAAAAAGATATCAGGAGCAAGCAATAAAGCAGTTGATAACAGCTTCTAAAATGTTTTTTGAAACAGATAACAATGAAACTATTGTGTTTCAATCACCAACGGGCAGTGGTAAAACATTTATGATGACTAATTATATTTCTGAAATTATTAGAGATACGCAGTTGAATTTATGCTTTTTATGGGTATCAATTGGAAGTGGAAATTTACATGTTCAAAGTTATAATAGTGTTAAGAAAAATATATCATCACTTGTTGATTGTAGTTTGTTAGAAGAAGACTTTTTTGGAAAAAGAAAAAAAATTAACAAAAATGAAATAGTGTTTTTAAATTGGGAAAAGATAAGGCAAAAGGATGGGATAACAGGACAATACACAAATAATGTTATGAAGGATAAGGATGATATAAATTTTATAGAAGTTCTTGAAAATACACGAAACAATGATACAAAAATAATATTAATTATAGATGAAAGTCACAAATCATCTAATACTATAAGAGCGAGAGAACTTAGAGATGAGATAATAAAACCTTTCCTAACAATAGAGATGAGTGCTACTCCAGTACTTACTTCAGATATGCAAATGAAAGTTACCGTAGATCCAAACAAAGTAATAGAAGAAGGAATGATAAAGAAAGAAATTATCATAAATAAAGATATATCATCAATATCTAATGATGATATATTCTCACAAAATTTAATTTTAGAAAGTGCATATCAAAAACGTTTATATTTGAAAAAAATGTATGAAAAACAAAAAGCTAATATAAATCCATTAGTGTTAATACAATTACCAAATTCAGATGCTGGTGAAATTAAGAAAAAAGCAGTTTTAGATTTTTTGGAAAGCAAAAATATAAATATTGATAGTGGGAAAATTGGTATATGGTTGACAGAAGATAAGATGAATATTGAAAGTGAAGAATTAACTAAAAATGACAGTAAAGTAGAATTCTTATTATTTAAGCAAGCTGTTGATACTGGATGGGATTGTCCTAGAGCACAGATACTTGTGAAATTTAGAGAGTCAAATAGCATTATATTTGAAATTCAAACTGTTGGAAGAATACTAAGAATGCCTGAAGCAAAACATTACGATTGTGACGATTTAAATATCGCATATGTTTATACAAATATAAAATCCATCGAAATAAAAAAAGAGGTTTATAATCCTAATATCATAAAATCTATTTGTTCCAAAAGAATTGAAAATTATGAAAATATCAAATTGAGATCATATTATAAAAACAGAGTTGATTTTGGTGATATAACTAGTGAATATACAATGTTTTTTGAACGTGCCTTTTGTAGATTTTTCAAAATAGATTATAAAGATAATGAAATCCCAAATTACAAGGAATCATTAAAAAAATTAATGCAGAATGGAATTAAAACTAATTATGATGAAATGGATACTATCCTAAATAATATAGAGCTAGAAACAAATAATATTGACTCGGGAATGGTTGTAAGTGAAGATAGTGTAGTGTATATGAAATTATCACCAGATGACTTGGATATTAAATATAATAAAATTTTATTAAAGAATATAGGGAACTTTTCTCCTAGTAGATCTATCTCTAAATTAAAAACAGCAATATTATATGTATTTAGAAAATATTTAAATATGAAACCTGCAGATGGCGGAATAACACTTATTCAAAATTTAATTGTTAGAAATGAGGAAATATTTGAAAAAATTTTGTCATTGGCTTTGGATGAATATAAAAGTTTTCATGAAAAAGATATTGAATTAAAAAATCCCGGCAGATATAATGATGATTGGGAAATTTTAACTAGCAAAAATTATAATCCTGAAACTAATGTTGAGATAAAATCTAAATTATCAATTTATCAACCACTGTACTTGCCTTGTGATAATAATGGGAAGGTTGATGAACTAGAACTAAAATTCATAGAATATTTAGAAGAAAATAATGAATTTATTAAATGGTTTTGGAAGAATGGTGACGAACATATGGAATCAAATTTTGGAATTAGGAAAGAAAATGGTTCTACTTTTCAACCAGATTTTATTATTTCATTTGTTGATGGAAGTATAGGAATATTTGATACAAAAGCAATTGGATTTAATGAAAATGATAATATAAGTAAATCTAATGCACTATATAAATATGTATCTGATGAAAGATTTAAAGGAAAGAACATAGTTGGAGGTTTAGTTGTGTATACATCACAAGGTTTTAGATATTTCAGTGAATCACAATACAAGAGTTATAATGAATCTCCAGAAAGTTGGATGGATTTTGATGACTTTTTTAAAAAAATCTGATATAATTAAATTAGGGTACGAGGAGTGTGCTCGGAAAAGTCGACTTTATTAAAGGAAGTTTATGCAATGTTCTTAATAAGAACTTAACAAGAATGAAGTGCCAAAATTAAAGGGAAGTACTAGAGTATTTCTAGAATTGATGTACTATTCTTTGTTCAGTTCTTTTTCTTATGCTCTAAAATACTGACAAATAATAGACTATTAAGGTAATCTTATATCAATGAATATGGAAAGAAATATTGAACCTTTTATTAAATTAGTTTTCCCAACAAGTTTATTGGGAGATAAGAATTTAACATCATTAGAAAGATTACTATTAATTTACATTTTGTCACTTTGTAAGAAGTATGGATATTGTTGGGCTACTAATGATTTTTTTAGTGATAGATTTAATGTTAGTAAGCAAACAATATCAAAAAGTATAAGTAGTTTATCTAATTATGGTTATATTGTTTTAAAGTATGATAAGAAAGAAAAGAATAATTCAAAAAGAAAAATCATGATGTCAGGGGTATTCAAAAAAAGAATATCAGATATACAAGAAAATCTTAATACTAGTATTCAAGAAAACTTTAAACAATATAATAAAAATAATAATATAAGAAAAAATATAGGACCTGTTATAAAGTGTGATGAAGAAGGAAATATCATATCTTGGAATAATAAACCAACAATATCAGAACCTATGAGTGAAAAAGATGTTAAAGAATTAGAAGAATTAATAAATGAAATAACAAAAGGAGATGAATAATTAATTGCTTAACAAAGTCATACATTATAGAGAGGTGACTTATGTTTAATATAACAGAAACATTTAAAAAAGATTCTCCTAATTTAACTTTGTTGATAACTAATTATATAAAAAGAGTGATGGATAATGAGTAGAACAATGGTGTTATATTGTTCTTTATGGTACAATATAATTGGCTTTAATTTGTTATACAAGAAGAAAGGAGTATAAATGTATAACAATATAGTAAAAGCACCAGAGTTTTACAAAGCAGGAATATATATAAGATTATCTGAAGCAGATCAAGGAAAATCTTACGAAGCAGAAAGTGAGAGTGTCCTTAATCAAAGAAATATACTAATGAAATTTGTAAAAGATAATGGTTTTATTTTTGTAGGAGAATACGTTGATGATGGCTATTCTGGTACTGATTTTGATAGACCAGGATTTAATCTAATGATGGAAGATTTAAAAAAAGGACTTATAAATCTTGTAATAGTTAAGGATTTATCAAGATTAGGAAGAGATCATATATTAACCGGTTATTATGTGGAAAATTATTTTCCTGAAAATGGTATACGATTTATATCTATACAAGAAAGTTATGATAACTTTAAATTAAAATCAAGTAATGATTCTGTAATGTTTATATTTGCATGTAATGATTTTTATAGCAAACAAAATTCAGTTAAAATTAGAAATGTATTGGAATATAAAAAAAGAAAAGGAAAATTTATTGGTAGTGCTCCAAGTTATGGGTATATGAGAGATCCTAATGATAAAGGACATTTATTACCTGATCCTGAATATGCACCCATTGTTAAGAAAATATTTGAAATGGCTAACAATGGTGTTGGTTTGTCAGAAATAACTACTTATTTAAATGATAATAAAATTAAAACACCAAGCAGTCTCAAAAGAAAAAATCCTCGTGCGAAGAGCAAATATAATTCTATTTGGACAATATCTTCTGTAAAAAAGATTTTAAAAAATCAAATGTATGTTGGTGATATGGTTCAGAACATTCAGTATAAAAGAGGTTACAAAACTAAAAAGAAATTGGCTGTACCTAAGGAAAATTGGATTGTTGTTAAAAATACCCATGAGCCTCTTGTAGATAGAATGGTTTTTGAAAAAATACAGAATAATGTTAAAAGAACTAATATAACTAATATAACTAAGAGAGAAAAAAGATTATTTGAGAATTTATTATATTGTAAGGAATGTGGTAATACATTAACTATTATTTATAGAAAAAATCATAATTATTGGACAATCAATTGTAATAAATATTCAAGAGATCCAAAAAGACATTTATGTTATCCACATTTTATGCCTTATGATCAATTAGAAGAAGCATTATTAGAAGTTGTTAAAAAAACTTGCAAAAAATACTTGGATGCAATTAATGTCCCAAATCTTGCACTTGAACTAAAGGATATAAAGAAAAATAATCTTAAAATAGAAGCAAGAATATTTGATTTAGAAAAAAAAGAAAAAGAACTTCTTAATAAGTTGGATATGTTATATGAAGATAAGTTTAGGGGATTAGTATCAGATGAGATGTATAAAAGAATAGCTAATGAAACTGAAGTATTATTAACTAAATCAAGAACTGAGGTTAAAAAGTTAAAAGCAGATGAAAAAGCAATACAAAATAAGACAGATGATTTAAAAGAATATGAAGATAAAATAAAATCATTAATTGATCTAGAAAATCCAACTAGAGAGTTAATGCAAGCCATTATTGATAAAATAGTAATAGACAAAGATAAAAACATTGAAATAATTTATAAATTTAGTATATTAAATAGTATTTAAAGACTTTGTTCCTATTGGAACAAGTTAAACATAAAAATAGATAAACTACTTATTGTTGAGATTTGGTTTTAATACTATCATATATAAAGGGAATTATTATTACAGTTGATAAAAAATCAAAGCCTTTTAAAACATCCTCAGAAAATAGTGATTTATTAATTACAGTAATTAGATAAACTATAATTAGTGCTGCTATTATTGATATATTGGTTATTTTTCTTGTAAATAGCAATTTATTAACTGTATCATTAGTTATATAATTAAATATCTTATATAATGTTAGTTTTAACTTCTTAAGAAGTTTTAGAAATGTTATATAAATTATATTTATTAGAATTGTTGGAAGACATAGCATAAAAAATATTATATTATCAACAATTTTAGTTAGTGTTGTTTTATATTTTTTATATAATATAAAGTCATATGATATAAATTTAATTATAGTATTGTTATTATTTTGTATAGTATTTTTAATTTTGAAATTTTTGGATTCAAGTAAAATTGTTATATTAGATAACAAAACAGTTAAATTAATAGACAGCAAGAATACAAATGAAACAAGTTTAATTACTAAATAAAATAAAATCAAAATTTCTTTTGTAACATGATCAATGATACTAAATGAAGTTATATAAACTGGAGTCACATAAGCAGAAAGAAATATAATGAAAAAAATAGCTGCACCAGTATATGCGTATTTATTATCTAATGAAAAATCATTATTATCTGTATATATATTTTTAATCGATTTTATAAAAGAAATAGATGGTATAAATAATATTGCTAAAGATAATAGAACTTTCTTGGCAAAAAATAGTATTAATAAAGAACAAATTACTAATGTTAACCATACTGAAGTTAATTTACATTTTGTTATAGTATCTAAATTTTCTTTTTCAATTTTAGATTTTGATTCATTTTTTTCTATAAATTGTAAAAGAATAAAATTGATAGCAGCAATTCCAATAATTAAGAATTCAAAAAAATGATTATATAAAATGAATTTTAGCATAAAACACCTCTATAATTTAGTTATCTATTTTATCATTTTTTTAAAATATAAACAATAGTTTGAAAAATAAGCAAAAATGTTACACTTTGATTATTGCCTGGTGGCGATGGTGCGGAAGTAATCTATTCCTTACGTAATAGCGATAGGTTATCAAGGATTATTAGTGATAATTTTACTAAAGCAGGTCAAAATGTTCGTAAGTATTATCAAAGAAGGCTACCAAGTAATCCAAATCAAGATTATTATTACATTTTAAGAAATACTCCAAATAACGAATCAATTATTGTAGAATATGGTTTTGCAGATAGTACAGGGGACGATGTTAGTCAATTGAAAAATAATTGGGAAGGTTTAGCAGAAGCCGTTGTTAAATCTTTAGCAGAATATATTGGTGTTCCTTATACTCCAGTATCTTTAGAAAATACACATATAGTAAAAAGTGGGGATACAATTTTTATGGGGAATAATGAGTAATATTTTATAATTTAATTAAAAATATATTATTATGTAAAAATAATTTGATATTTGAGTTGAAAGAATATGATATAATGTTAGAAGAAAAGGAGTTAATATAATGGACGAAGTAATAGATATTTTAGATGAAAAAACAGGTGAAAAAACAGGTAAAACTATTTCAAAGAAAAAGGCACATAGAATTGGAACTTGGCATGGATCAATTCATATATTAATAGTTAATTCTGAACATAATAAAACATTACTGCAAAAAAGATGTGAATTAAAAGATTTGTATCCTAACACATGGGATATTGCAGTAGGTGGTCATATAAGTGCTGGAGAAGATGATATAACATCTGCAAAAAGAGAATTAGAAGAAGAATTAGGATTAAATTCGTCGCAATATGAATTAAAATTTATTGAAAAAACTCAGGAAAAATTAAATAATAATGGTGTAATAAGTAATGAGTATGTTTCTATTTTTGTTGTATATGCAAATATAGATATTAACGATATTGTTCTACAAGAGGAAGAGGTTAGTGAAATAAAATGGTGTTCAAAAGAAGAATTGAATTCATTTATTAAAGATAATAATATTATTCCTCATGTTAGAGAATATGAAATATTAAATGAACTATTGAAATAATAAAGATATTTTTGGAATTTCAATATTATAATTAATGAAAAATTAATCATCCTATAAAATTTAGTGAAAACTAGAAATTAGGATGATTTTTTGTGCTATAAATTATTGTTATTATTAGGTTTATCCCATATATCATCCTACAAAGTAGGATGAATTTCGTAAGTACGAAATAAGAATGGTGCATATACAAATCCTTATTTTATAAGGAAAAGTGAATGTATATGCACCATCTTCTTATCCTGCTTGTGTAGAAATGTCATATTTTAATAGTTTTGTAGGATGATAGACAAAACTTTCTATACTTTATGACTTGACTCTTCTTTTTAGTGGAGGTAACATGCATCATGCGAAGGAGATGGTGTATATGAGAAGGTTTAATTTTTATTTGCCTGAAGAGTTATTTGAACGAATGAAATTACTTGCAAATTACTATAACATTTCTATAACTAAATTAATGGTAGAACTACTAGAAATTGGATATATAGGTATGTTAGATACAAGAAAAAATAAATAAATTTATAAAAATGAGAGGGTTAGGTGAAGAATATGAAGATAATAATTTTTAATTTAATGGAGGTTTATGATAGTAAGTAATATTGTTAGGTGTGTTATAGACATACCAAATAATATTACTAAAACAAAATTTAAAGCCATAGAATTTAATGGAGGTATTAAACTCTATGGTTAAATACAAAGTTAATTTAAAATTTAAAGAAAATGGAAAATCTTTAAATGAATTAATAACTGAAGTATTAAAAATAGAACTAAATAAAAAAATAAATGAGACTTGCAATATCTTAAAAAAGGATCTACCATTCAAGAATACTCATTATTCCCAAAGTGAAGGGAGTAGTAATTAATGATAGGGAATAATAGTTTTAAAGTAGGAATTTATATAAGGTTATCAAGAGATGATGGAAACATTGAATCAGATAGTATTATTAGTCAAAGAAGTTTACTTAATCAATATATCAAAGAGAATAACTATAATTTAATTGATGAATATGTGGATGATGGTTTTACTGGAACAAATTTTGAAAGACCATCATTTAAAAGAATGATTAAAGATATCGAATCCGGAAGAATTAATATGATTATTACCAAAGATATGTCAAGACTTGGTAGAGATTATATAGGTACTGGAGAATTAATTGAAAAGTATTTTCCGAATAAAAATGTTAGATATATTGCTATTAATGATGGTATAGATACATTTATAGATAATACCAATAATGATATAGCACCATTTAAAGCAATAATGAATGATATGTATGCTAAAGATATTTCTAAAAAAGTTAAAACTAGTTTGCATTCCAGAATGAAAGAAGGATTATATGTATCTGGAAGATGCCCTTTTGGATATATGAAAGATCCAACAAATAAGAATCATTTAGTTGTAAATAAGGAACAAGCAGAAACTGTTAAATTAATATTTGATTTAGCATTAAAGGGGAATACTTATCACTACATAGCACAATACCTAACTAAAAGGAAAATTAAAACTCCAGCATCTTATTACAACTATGTTTGGAATACAAAATGTATAAATACAAATTGTATATCACAAGAATATGGTGTATGGGTAGATACAACAATTAAGGCAATTCTTACTAATCAAATATATGTTGGTGATACAGTTCAGGGTAAGACTAAAAAGATTAATTATAAACTCAAAAAGACAGTTAAGAATAAACCAAATGATTTTATAATAGTCGAAAATACTCACGAAGCAATTATAGATAGAGATATATTTAACTATGTTCAAACACTTTTGCCTAAAAATGTTAAAAGGCCAGAAAAGAAAAGTTTTTATTTACTAGATGGACTTTTATACTGTGGAGATTGCAAACATCGTATAACCGTTAGATATCAAACTAAAACAGGAAGAAGTTATACTACTTGTGATTATTATAGAACATACTCAAAGTATCATGTTTGTACAACTCATACAAATAATTATGAAACACTGGAAAGAGTTATTTTAGATAATATTAGAGATGTAGGTAAAAATTATTTAGATAAGAATAAAGTAAAAGATTCTATTGGTAATATAGAATTTGAAGACAATACTTTAAAGATTAAAAAGCAAATTGAAAGTCTAGAACTTAGTAATAATAAATTAACAGAAAATCTAGATAAGAACTATATGAATATGTTAAAAGGTATTATTGATGAAGAACAATATATGAGAATAAGTGAAAGTCTAAAGCAAGAAATAGAAAGTAATAAATTGAGTATTGATAATCTTAAAAATGTGAATAGTGAATCTAATAAAATAGACAATAAAATGATAGAAAAATATATTAATGAATATTTATCTTTAGAAAATCCAACTAGAGAATTAATAATTAATTTAGTTGAAAAGATTTATATCTATCAAGATAAAACGATAGATATTATATTTACATTTAAAAATGTTACATAAAAAGTGTATCTGGAGATACATTATGGAGTATTGCTCGTAATAATGGAATGACTGTTGATGAATTAAAGCGTTTAAATAATTTGACGAGTAATTCTTTGTCTATTGGGCAAGTTGTAAAATTAAACGAAGGAGAAGCTCCTACAAATAAAGATACATATATTGTTAAAAGTGGAGATACTTTGTATGGGATAGCCAATTCTTATGGAATGACTGTTGATGAATTAAAACGTATGAATAACTTAACGAGTAATGTATTGTCTATTGGGCAAGTACTTAAAGTAAGCGGAAGTACAGAACCTAGTGATGTTGATGATTATTATATTGTAAAACCTGGTGACAGTTTATATAAAATAGCGAATATGTTTAATACATCTGTAAATGAGTTAAAAAGAGTAAACAATTTAACTAGTAATTTATTAAGCGTTGGTCAAAGGTTGTTAATTCCTGGAGATACAGATTATCAGACATACACTGTAAAAAGTGGGGATACTTTATATAATATTGCAAGAAACTTTAATACAACAGTAACTGCTATTCAAAATTTAAATAATTTGACCACTAGTACACTATCTATAGGACAACAACTTTTGATACCTTAGAAAACAGTCTAAACGATTGTTTTTTCTTTGTATATAAAAAATTATTAAAAAAATTTAAAAATTTATTTTACGAAAAGTTAAAAATGTTATATAGTAATACAAAAGGAGAAATATTATGCAAAAAATGCTAATTGAAAATCAGGAATATTCTGAATATGAATATACTTCAGAAGATGAATTTGAAAAAGATTTAGTTGAAAATGCAAAAATGGTATTTGGAACGAAATCTATATATATTGATGTAAAAAAATTATTAAAAAAAAGGTTTACTAATAGTTCAGTACCGGATGGTTATTTATTAGATTATACAATAGAAGCAAGGCCAAAGTTATACTTAATAGAAAATGAGTTAAAAGGTCATTCTATTCGAGATCATATTGCTCCCCAATTAGTGCAATTTGCTTTCAACTACAAACATAATTTATTAGAGATAAAAAATATCATTATTAATAATATGTTAGACAATAATATAGATATTGATTTGATTTCTAAAAATGCTGGATATAGGAATGCAGATGATATGATTACAAATATAATTTCTAAAGAAAAATTAGGAATTATTATTCCTATTGATGAAGTTTCAGATGAATTGAAAGAACTAAAAAATCTTTTTAGATTTGATATTGAATTGCTGAAGTTTAAAAAATTTGTTTATAAACAAAAGTCAGACTGTTGACAAATAAAACAGTCTTTTTATTTAGAAAAAAAAGTATTATAAT
>CAMYTM010000002.1 GCA_947297555.1 uncultured Mycoplasmatota bacterium
TTGGAAGTGAAGAGGTTCCATGTCCAGAAGACAATTTATACCGAATCATAGGAGTAATACCAACCCAAAGTGAAATAGGTGGAGAGTATGAAAATAGAGCAAAATTAGTAAAAGTTCAAAATTATGGAGATACCTATTATTGGGCGACTAATTCTTCTATTACTTGGGGTACAAGTGGAGTACAAAATTTATTAAATAATAATTACTGGAATGATTTAGAAGTATTTCAAAAATTAATCAAACCAAGTGTATGGTATTTAGGTGGTTTAAATTATAATAAGGAAAATCAATATAGCGCAGATGCATTATATGTTGAGGAAAGAGGTAGTATTACAGGTCGAAGTGGAGGAAGTCTTTCCTATGTTTATAATATTGGTCTTTTATATCCAAGCGATTATGGTTATTCAGCGGGTAGTACTTATAGAACACAATCAATAAACTCTAATATTGGATATTACGTAAACAATTCTTGGCTTAAACAACCCTCAAGTTGGTTTATTTCTCCAGATGCTTACTATAGTTATAGTGGATATATTGGAGCATGGTTTATCTTTTCAAATGGACTAGTACGGAATGCTGCTCAACAATATCCAGGAAATGCTTATTCTATATTTCCTACTTTCTATCTAAAATCTAATGTTTTATACGAAAGTGGAGATGGAACAATGGAAAATCCATATCGAATCAGTATAAATGAATAAAATCGATTTAAAAACAATCAGAAAGAAATCAGGATATAATCAAAAAGAATTATCTAAAAAACTTGGAATAGCAGATTGTACGCTTGCTCATTATGAAAGTGGAATAAGAAAGATAACATTAGAAATGTTTTTAAAGATATTAGAAGTATGTCATTTAGAAATAAAGTTAGAAGAGAAAAAATGAATTTTTCTGCTTATTTAAATTAAAGTATAAAATGTTTACAAAAGAGAAAACAAGAGATTTTTCCTTATAGTATTTTAAAGAAAATTTGATTTTTTTATTTAAACATCAAATAACTTTGAATCAAAATTTTGTATTTTTAATATTGCCTTTTATTGGGTTAGGAAATGGTGTAATGTCATAGACACCATTTTTTTCTTAGCATAAAATAGATTAGAAAGGAAATGGTAGAATGAAATCTAATCGTTGTACAGATAAAAGTGTATTTCCAGAAGCAACAGATATGAATGCAAATATGAACATGGATATGAATATGGACATGAGTATGGGTATGAATTGTTGTATGCCTCCAATGGGATGTTGTCCTCAAACTATGATGTGTCCTCCTGTATATGAATGTCCGCAAGTAAGATGTTGTCATAGAGTCATTAATTATGAAGTTCCACATATTATTCCATGCCATACAAAGACTATTAATCATCATGTTTATAGACATACTTATCAACCATGTTATAGTTATTCAGAAGAAGATGAATCAAGCGAAATATATGAACCAAATTGTTGTAAATAATCTCGGGAAATTTCCGAGATTTTTTCTTGGGAAAATATAAAAACTGTGGTACAATAAACAATAGGTGGTAGTAGTGCAAAATAAAGGTTATACAATTCCAGAATTAGTGATAGTAATAATAGTAGTTGGTATATTTTCATTAATAGCAATAAATAAAGCAAGTTATGCTTTTGTAGATAATGATGTTGTAAGTGAAGAAACAGAAGAAATGATTTTAATTAAAACAGCTACTTCTTATGCAACAAGTATTCTTGATACTTTAAAACAGGATGATATTTATATTACAGGAAAAGATTTAGTAGAAGCAGGATATTTAGTAGATGATGATAATACTTTATCCAATATAAAATTAAAATTAAGTTATAATGCAGATGTAGATAGTGCAAAAGTAGAGATTCTAAAGTAGGAATTAAAATGGCTATTACAAAAACTGATTTTATCAATTATACGAGATGCAAAAGATATGCGGCGTTAGAGGAAGTAAAACGTGAAAAGTTGGAAGCAGATATTAGTTATGAGACTTATAAAGAATTAGAATTAAAAGAAAATTTAAGTGAAATTGTTTCTTCTATGTATGAAATAAATGAAGAAACCGGAATAGAAACTAATTTACTAGAAAAAGTAGATCGACAATTAGAAGCCATGATGGAGTATTATAAATTAGTAGAAATTGAAGCCGGAAGAATAGCCACTAAAACTTTTGGAGGAAAATCTGTCTATGCAGAGAAGACAAAAGAACAGGAATGTTTTGATTTTTCTTTGAATGGTATTCATTATGTTTGTTATGTAGATATTTATAATGAAAAAGAAGATGAAATTAATATTATTGAAGTGAAAGCAACTACGAGTAAAAAATATATGGATTTAATGGCAGGGCATAAAAAATGTGAGAAATTTTCTATTTGGAAACGTATCAATAATATTAATTATTTAAAAGGAGAATGTTTTGATTATAATCTAGAAACTGAAATGCCTTTAGAAGAATATGAGAAAAAAAGAGAAAAATTATTTGATCGTTATCGTTTAGGACAATATATTTATGATTTATCAATCCAAAGATATTTTATAGAACATGAGTTGATAAGTACACATACTGAAGAAAAGTTGACAAAATTTCATTATTATTTAGGGGTATTAAATACAGATTATGTATTTGATGGAACTTATGAAGGAAAAAATCCAATTTATAATTCAGATAGTGAAGGTAACGAACTTATTACTTTTTTTGATATGACTCAAATAACAGAGGAGTATCAAAAACTTATTGATATCGACCGTAAAAATTTAGAAATTTATCTACAAAATTTAGATGTTACGCCTTGTCCTTTAAGTGTTTCTTGTAGTTATAAGAGTAGAATAGAATGCAAGTATTTTTCCACTTTATGTGGAAATATGATTCCAAAATCAAATTCGAGTATGCATTATATTCATAATAACGCTGGTTTTTTACGAGAAGATGGGACTCGTATAAAAGGACTTGATTTAATTAATGAGGGTTATAGAAATATGCTAGATGTACCAGAGTGTTGGATTACAAAAAATTATCATCGTATTCAAAGAGAAAGTATAGAACTTGATAAAGTTTATATAGATAAAGAAAAAATTTTGGCTGGTTTAAGTCAACTTGAATATCCAATTTATCATTTAGATTTTGAGACAATGCCTTGTCCTGTTCCAAGATTTAGAGGTGAATGGCCCTATATTCAGTCACCTTTTGAATTTAGTCTTCATATAGAACATGCACCTGGTGTGTGCGATAAAGATAAAGACAATATTGTATTTTTGGCCAAAACTCATAAAGATGAACGAGAAGAAATGATTCAATTAATGCTAAAATATATGAATCCTGATAAAGGAACCCTATTATCTCAAAATGTTGCTTTTGAAAAAGGAAGAATTAAGGAATTAGCCAGTATGTTTCCAGACTACCGTATGGATTTAATGAAATTATATAATAGAGGCTTTGATTTGCTATGGATTGTCAATACTAATTCTAAAATGTATGAAGATTTAGGTTTTGATGAAGAAAGGTCGAAAACATTTAATTTTTATGATAAACGCTTGTCTGGCTCTTTTTCTATAAAAAAAACACTTCCCGTTTTTAGTAATTTAAGTTATGATAATTTAGTTGTAAAAAATGGAACAGAAGCAATTGTTGAATATGCGAATTATGAAAAAATGAGTAAAGAGGAGTATGAGTTAAAATATCAGGCTTTAATTGCATATTGTAAGCAGGATACTTGGGCGATGGTGGAAATTTTAAATGCTTTACGCAACCTTGTAAAAGATTTGTCAAAAAATGGTGAAAATGTTGTAATGTTTACATAATGTTTAGTATTATAGTATTGTAAGGATGTGATGATATGTTATACCCATCAATCGATAAGTTACTAAACATTGTAGATTCAAAATATAAACTTGTTCATGTGGCTTCTATTCGTAGTAAACAAATGAGTGAGAAAAATCATTATCAAATGAAAGAAAATGAATACTGCAATAAAAAAGAACTTGGACGTGCACTAGAAGAAGTGGAAAAGGGTCTTATTACATTAAAAGAAGATTAACGTTTTGAGATTATAAGCATAAAATGGTGAAAAAATACTTGCTAAATGATTTTGATTATGATATTATAATCTTGTTCTTTTGGGGAATTAGCTCAGTTGGCTAGAGCACCACGTTTGCACCGTGGGGGTCAAGGGTTCGAATCCCTTATTCTCCACCAATTTTAAGAATAAAGCCTTTAAATAGGGGCTTTTTTTAATGCTTTAATAATATTTATGTCTTAAATTTAAACAAAATTTTAATGAATTATGAATTTTTTAAACACTATAAATTATTAAATGAATTTGTTATACTCTTTTTTAAAGAAGGAATTAATATGATTTTAAATATAAGTAGTAGAACTGATATTATTGCATTTTATACTCCATGGCTTCTTAACAGAATAAAAGAAGGATATGTAGATGTTCGTAATCCTTTTTATCCTACGAAAGTAAGTCGTATTTATTTTCAAGATGTAGACTTAATTGTATTTTGTACGAAGAATCCACTTCCTATACTTCCTTATTTAAAAGAAATAAAGATTCCTTTTATTTTTCAAGTAACTCTTACGCCTTATAAAAAAGATATTGAACTAAATGTTCCTGATAAAAAGAAAATAGTAGAAGCGATATTAAAAATATCTAAAATTGTGGGGAAGGATAATGTCTATGTAAGGTATGACCCAATTTTAATTAATAATAATTATACAGTAGAATATCATGTAGAGTCTTTTCAAAGATTATGTAGTTTATTAGATGGTAGTGTAAAGCACATTATCATTTCTTTTGTAGATATGTACAAAAATGTAGAGAAGAATATGTCTGTTTTAAAATTAAAAGAGATAGCAAATGAGGATTTAGAGTTTCTTTGTAAAAGTTTTAGCAAAATAGCAAGTATGCATGGGATAAGGATTCAAAGTTGTTATGAACAAGATAGGCTTATACCTTATGGAATTTCAAATGAACCTTGCTTATCTAAAGAATTTGCTTATCAATTAACAGGAAAGAAGTATCCGAAGTGGCAGGCACGAAATTGTCATTGTGTAAGTATGGCAGATATCGGGGAGTACAATACTTGTCATCATTTATGTAAATACTGCTATGCGAATTATGATGAAAAGAAAGTACAGAAAAATATTTTTAAACATGATGTGAATTCTTCTCTTTTAATAGGACACTTAAAAGAAAATGATGAAATAAAAGTGAGAAAAAAATAAGGGTTGTGTTATACTACTAAAAAGAGGAGTTTTAAAATGACAAAAGAAGACGAATTTAAATTATTGGTTAGTGGTTATTATGGAGTAATAGAAATGGATGAATACAAATTAAAAGAATATATTTTAAAAGATTTGGAAGAGTATATAAAAAATTTTGTTGCATTAAATCCTATTTCTGGTTATGATTATTGTAATGTTGCTGAAGAAATAAAAGATGGAACTCCTTTGAAAAGAAAATTACAGGATAGTCTTTTGTGTTTACGTAGAATAAATGGTCCTTTAGAACTTATTCTGATGGTAAAAGCAAGGTTAGAAGAGATAAAATAAAAATTCTTTTATTTATTGCCCCATAGCCAAGTGGTAAGGCATCGGATTCTGACTCCGACATTCCGTAGGTTCGAATCCTACTGGGGCAGCCAAAAAGTAAATAAAAACTAAAAATCCCAATGATTTTTAGTTTTTTTCGTTATATCATTTTTTTATTTTTTCATATAAATAAAATGAAGCCATTTCCTTTTTAGAAGAAGGTGAAAAAATGGAGGAAATTACGTTAGAGAAAATGAATTTAAGAGATAGAAGTAAACTAAAGAAAAAAATACTTAAAATGAAAAAAAATCCACAAATCCAATCAATTCTTTTATATAACGAGCAAAAAATGCAAAATTTACAATCTAAAATTAATAAAGTAAAAGAAAAAAAGGAAAAATGTATGTTAGAAGTGAAAACAAGGGTTATTAAAGAAAAAGAATATGAAAATAAAATGCATTATTATGATTTGCAAGAATATGAATATGAAATAGAAATTTTATTGTTAGAAAAAGATAATTTTATTTCTAATTCTCTTATGAATCGCTTATATTGTTTATATCTTATTTTAAGTTTTATAGATGGTGTAGAAGTTTTAGTAGTAAAAGATTTAAATGGACAAAAGAAACAGTTGTATATTCAAGATGTTTATCAAATGTTTTTTGATTCTATTATAGGTGATACCATAACATTTTTAAAATTGGAACTAAAAATTGCTCAAATATATATGATTATGAATACAAATTCTTTTATGACAAAGGACAATAATTATTTTTTAGAGGAAGAGAAACAAAAAGAAGCATATGCATTTATTTTAGAATTACATGATAAAATAAAACAAATTCATAATGATAGTGATAAAGAGGTATTTTTGAAAGAACTTTTTATTAGTGACTTTTTTAATGAAGATATTTTATCTGTGTATGAACGTTTTTTTGACAAAACTTTGGAAAGAAAAATAACAAAGTATCAAGAATAAAATAATTGCTTTTTTAAAAGTCTGTGTTAAAATAACGAAAAAGGAAGGAAGAAAAATGGAAATAAAAGAAGATAATCAAACACTTGCTTTTAAAAAACTAGATGAATTAAGAGAAAGATTGTATTTTGAGGGAAGTGCAACAAGAGATTTTAAGATTCTTTTAATAGCACAAGAACTTGGAGAAATAGAAAAAATGCTTTTAGAAGAAAAGAAAACATATACTACTATATCTAAGGAAAAACCAAGAGGAGGCTTTGTTTCGCATAAAGTAGAGGATTTAGACAAAGGACATGAGGATACTTTGCATATACGTTAAAGAAGTAAACTATTTACAGAAATGTAGGTAGTTTTTTCTTTATTATTTAAAGTCACTTTACTGTCACAAACACTTCATATACTTAATATGGAGAAAGGAAAAATTTATATGGAAATTTTAAAAGTAGAGAATTTAACAAAAACCTATGGAAATGGGGAAGAGCAGATTAATGCTGTAGATCATATAAACTTTTCAGTAGAAAAGGGAGAGTTTGTAGCCATTGTAGGAGCGAGTGGTAGTGGGAAGTCTACACTTTTGCATTTGCTTGGAGGAGTAGATAGACCAACGAGTGGGAAAGTATTTATCGATGGAAAAGATATTTACAATTTGAGTGATGATAATTTAGCCATTTTTCGAAGAAGGCAGATTGGAATTATTTATCAATTTTATAATTTGATTCCAATTCTAAATGTCAAAGAAAATATTATGCTTCCTTGTGATTTAGATGGAGCAAGTATTTCAAGTGATAGGTTAGAAGAGGTACTAGAAACATTAAATTTGAAATCTAGAAGTCATCATTTGCCAAATGAATTATCGGGAGGTCAACAACAAAGAGTGTCTATTGGACGTGCTATTATTAATAATCCAGCCATAGTTTTAGCAGACGAACCAACAGGAAACTTGGATTCAAAAGCAAGTGATGAGATTGTTTCTCTTTTAAAAATGTCAAATAAAAAATTTAAACAAACCATTATTATGATTACGCATGATTTAGAGATTGCAAAAGTGGCTGATAGAATTATTACATTTGATGATGGAAAAATTATAAAGGATGAGAAAATTTCATGAATGTTTTAAATAAATTAACAAAAAGAAATTTGACATTAAACAAAAAGAGAACCATTGTAACCATTATTGGTATTATGTTATCAACAGCCTTAATTGTGTGTGTATCTGGAATGGTTACAAGTTTTCAAGCCACTTTGATTAATAATAGTATAAAAGATGATGGATATTATCATGTCATGATTAAAGACATGAAAAAAGAAGATGTTTTAGCCCTTACTAATAATCGAGATGTAAAAGATTATTATTTTAGTAGTGAGGTTGGATATGCTCCTTTTTCTTCGACGAATGCATTTAAGCCTTATCTTTATATCACCGCATATAATGATAAAGCCTTACATAATTTAGGAATTACGCTATTAGAAGGAAGATTGCCAGAAAAATCTAATGAAATTATGATTTCAAATCATGCCATTGAAGGGGGCAGTTTTACAGGTAAAATAGGAGATACTATTACTTTACAAATGGGGAATCGAATTCTAGATGATGGAGAAGATCTATTTATTTTAAATCAGAATAATCCTCTTGTGACTGAAACTGAAGAAAATGAAGAAAATATCCAAGAAAAGATTATAGAAAGTTTTGAAAAAATAGAGGAAAAAACCTACACGATTGTTGGAATTATAGAACGACCCAATTATGATATTGAAGGGTATGATTCACCAGGTTATACTTGTATTACCTATACAGATGAAATAAAAGAGAAAACAACTGCTTTTGTACTTTTTAAAGATGCAAAAGGGTATGATGACAAGACAAAAAACATAGTAGGAGATAAATACGATTATAGTTTTAATAGTAGTTATCTACGTTGGCTTGGAGTAACGGATAGTGAAACCATGAATGCTTTGTATATCGTAGCCGCCATTGTTATTACGATTATTATTGTATCCAGTGTTTTTGTCATTAAAAATAGTTTTGCTATTTCTATTACAGAAAAGTACAAAATGTATGGAATGCTTCGTAGTGTGGGAGCAACAAGTAAACAAATCAAGAAAAATGTTTTATTTGAAGGATTTTTCTTAGGATTAATTGCAATCCCAATTGGCATTGCTTGTGGAATACTTGCTATAGTAATCTTAGTATTTTTAATTAATTTGATTATTGGTGATTATTTAAATGGTATTAAGTTTGTTTATAGTATTCCGATTTTACCAATTTTACTTTCCGTTGTTCTTGCTAGTATTACTATTTATTTGTCAACTATTTTTATTGCGAAGAAGGCAGGGCGTATTTCTGCAATTGAGGCAATCCGAAGTAATCATGATATCAGAATAAAAAGTAAAAAATTAAAAACACCAAGGATTATTAATAAGGTATTTAAAACAGGCGGTGTGATTGCTTATAAGAATCTAAAACGTAATAAAAAGAAATATCGTACAACAGTTGTTTCGATAGTCGTTAGTATTTTTGTATTTTTATCTTTATCTTCTTTTATACAATTTGGGTTTAAAATGGCAGGTATGTATTATGTTAATATGGATTATAATATGAGTATTTATTCGAATGTAGAAACGAAAAAAGATAAAATCGATGTCTTTAAAGAAATTGCTAATTTTGATATGGTAGAACGTTATTCTATTATAAGAATGGCTGCACTACAAGTGAATAAAAATCAATTTTCGAATTATGGAAAAGAAATTATGAAATTGTATGGAATGGATGTAGATGCAAGTAATAGTGATGAAAAAGAATATACGATTACGGTAGTGGCATTAGGAGAACAAGAATACAATCGTTATATGAAAAAAATTGGAGTTTCTTCTGATAGAAAAGTAGGAATTTTGTTAGATGAGTTTAAAGATACAATTAACAAAAAGAATTATGTTGGAAATCTGTATAATTTACAAAATAATGAGATTTTTGAAGGGGTTAGAAAAGAAGAAAATCAAAAAGAACATTTTAAAATTGAAATTATTCGTAGTGATGAGAGACCAATGGGATTAGAAAGAATTTATTCTTTTGGGGGCTATTTAATTGTGAGTGAGGAAATTTTTGATACTCATTTTGAAGATTTATATCCTAATATGTATATATTAGCAAAGGATACGAAAAAAATAGAAGAACAAATCAATATGCTTAGCAAAGAAAAAGATGAATTTAAAGGAATTGGGTACACAAATTATGAAGACGAAGTAAAAGCGGAAAATGCAATGGTTTTAATAATTTCTATCTTTTTATATGGATTTATTACTGTGATTAGTTTAATTGGAATTACGAATATTTTTAATACGATTACAACAAATATGAATTTACGAAGCAAAGAATTTGCCATGTTAAAGAGTGTTGGTATGACGAACCGAGAATTTAATCGTATGATAAGACTTGAGAGCATTTTCTATGGAATGAAATCACTTTTGATTGGAATACCTTTTGGATTAATTGGATCTTATATTATTTATTTAGCCTTTAAAGAAGGTTTAGAATTCAGTTATACTTTACCAATTAAATCAATCATTATTGTTATTTTATTTGTAAGTATTATTATTGGAATTATTATGAAATATTCTTTATCTAAAATTAATAAACAAAATATTATTGAAACAATAAGAAATGATAATATTTAAAAAAATTAAAAATTTACAAATCTTATAAAAAGAGAGTCCGATTTTGTTAATAGGGCTTTTCTTTTGTTAAAACTTTCGGTAAATTTCTTTTGTTTTTTCTTTCATTTGGTAAATTCACAATTTGCATTTTATTGTTACTTATTGTAGAGTTGGTATTGCGAGGCGCCTAAGATTTGGCCTTGTCACAAATTTTTTTAGAAGGAGTAGTCGCATGAAAAAAATAGAACTAAAGTTAATTATCTTCAGATAAGTAGTGTTTTAGTTAATTTTTGAAAAGTTTAAAAAAAGCATCATCCTGTAAAAGAAGGTACTTACCAACACGGCAAGCATTTAATCTAGAGTGCCTCGCTCAAAATAAGTGTAATATTAAAAGTAAAGCGGTTATAAATAAAAAAGAAATATAACTTTAGAAAGTTGTGTTATAATATTCCTATTCTTAAGAAATAATATTTTAATATTAATATAGAAAGATAGATAGGTAAATAGAAGATGAAAACAATACTTTTAATAGAGGACAATGAAGATATAAAAAAAGGTTTAGATTATTTATTTATGCAAAATGAATATTTGCTTTTATGTGCTAAAAATTTGAGCATTGCTAAAAATTATATAATAGAAAAAAAGTATGATTTGATTTTATTAGATGTAACTTTACCTGATGGAGATGGATTCTCATTTTATGAAGAAATGAGAGACTTTATTTCTACTCCAGTCATATTTTTGACGGCTAAAGATTTAGAAGATGATATTGTGCATGGATTAGAACTCGGTGCTGTTGATTATATTATGAAACCTTTTCGTAACCGTGAGTTGCTTTTAAGAATTGGCAATGCTCTAAAAAATAGTAAAAGTACAGAAAATATTTTAAGAGTTCAAGATATTGAAATTCATATCGATAGTATGAAAGTTATTCGTAATCAGAAAGAAATTCCTTTAACTTCTTTAGAATTTAAACTCTTTTTAATGCTTGTAGAAAATGCTAATAAAGTAGTAACAAGAGAATCTATATTGGATAAAATTTGGGACGAATCTTCTAATTATGTGAATGATAATACCTTAACGGTATATATTAAAAGAATTCGCGAGAAAATTGGGAGTGATTCGATTATTAAAACCATCAAAGGAATTGGGTATAGGGTGGATAAAGAATGAAAAATGATAGAAAGAAAATTATTTTTATTTCTCTTTTTTTCTGTATTTGTTTTAGTATTCTTTCTTTTTTCTTCACAAGATATGAGTACAAGCAATATAAAGAAAGTGTAAATCGTTATGTTTATAGTATGATTGCAATTTTAAAAGAAGAGTATCCAAATATCACGGAAGAAGAAATTATAAATATTGTGAATCAAAAAAAACATGGAAACTATTTAGAAACATTTAAAAAATATGGAATAAAAGAAGAAGATTCGGTTCTTTATAAAATGGAAGAAAATTATCAAGTTCATTTGTATTTAAGTCTTTCTTTTACAATTTTCCTTACGCTTGTCTTTTTGATTTTCTTTTTTGTTTATTTTTATAAAAAAGAAAGAACTATTCGTGAGATTACAAATTATATGAAAGAAATTAACCAAAGAAATTATACTTTGGGGATTTGTGATAATGGAGAAGGAGAATTATCTATTTTACGAAACGAAGTATATAAAACTACTCTTATGTTAAGGGAAGAAAGTGAAAATTTAAAGAGTGAAAAGATAGCGTTGAAAGATTCTATTTCCGACATATCCCATCAGTTGAAAACACCTTTAACATCTATTTTAATCATGTTAGATAATATACTTGATAATCCTAAAATGGAAGAGGAAACGAAAAACGATTTTATTAAGAATGTACAACATCAAGTCGAAAACATTCATTTTTTAATTGTTTCTTTGCTTAAGATTTCTAGATTAGATGCTGATGTTGTTGAGTTTAAAAAGGAAAATATTTTTGTAGAGAAGTTAATTCATAATACTATTGAAAATGTATACGTTTTGAAGGAAAGCAAACATGTAAATATAAAAGTCACAGGCGATGCTAAAATTGCATTTATAGGGGACTTTCATTGGGAATTAGAAGCACTTACCAATATCTTGAAGAATGCCATAGAACATTCCCCAAAAAATGGAATTGTAAAAGTGAGTGCTGAAGAAAATCCAATGTATACAAAAATCAGGATAGAAGATGAAGGAATCGGCATGAGTCAAAAAGATTTACAAAATATTTTTAAACGTTTTTATAAAGGAGAAGAAAGTAGCAGTGATAGTATAGGTATTGGATTAAGCCTTGCTAAGAAAATTATTGAAAAAGATAATGGACTTATAAAAGTAGATTCAAAAAAAGGAATTGGAACAATTTTTGAAATTCGCTATATGAAGTAAAAATAATAGATAAAAATTTTTTCATTTTTATAGATCTTCAAATTTCTCCTTATCAAATTCCTAAATTTGCTTAGTGAATTTTCATTTTTTTCTAGACGAATTTCCAAATTCCGTCATTTGCGAAATAGAAAAAATTGTGATTTAATGGTAACGAGAGGAGGTTTTGGTTTTGAAAATACGTTTTTGTGATGTTGTTGCTTTGTTTTTATCTTATCGATATTTTAGTCATGAAAGTACAATAGTTTCTTATAGAGAACTTTTGGATTATGAAGAAATACTCTGTAAAAATTTAGAAGGTGTTACAAGTATCGCGAGAGTTAAAGAAAATCCAAATCGAATTTCCTTTTTTTCGATAGTTTCAACAAAAAGTGGAAGCCTTTATGCTATGTTGCAGGCAAATTCTCATATTGAAGAAGACTTGTATGCCCATTTAAATGAAATTCCTATTGAGTTGTTTATTGCTTCTCAAATGGAAAATGCGTTAGCGTTTGTAGGCATTACTATTCAAGATGGAGAATTCCTTTCTTTACAAGCAGAAGAAAGTGGAATAAAATTTACGAGAAAAAAACAACTTATTTCCTGAGAAAACAAACAAGTTGTTTTTATTTTTTTGATTATCTATTAACACTTATATAAAATAAACATAGAAATGGAGAGATTAAGAATGCTATTTATGTCTAGTAAAAAAATACTTTCTATGAACTTAAAGTATTACAGAGCCCAATATAACTTATCTCAAGAAAAATTTGCTGAAAAAGTTGGTAGTAATCTAGTCTATATTAATCAACTTGAAAATTGCAAAAGAAAGCCAACTATCGATATGTTAGACAAGATTGCTAAAGGAATGAATAAAAATATTGATTCTAAACTTAAAATGACTAGTTCTAAATTATTAGAATACATTCCCAAACATAAAACAAATTTTATTAGAGTTGATGAAAAGAAAAAATAATCTTTTAAAGAAGAAGTTTTTAAATTTTAATCTTCTTTTTTTCTTTTTAATGTAAGTTCATTTTCCTCTAAATTGCTTATTTTTTTTAGAGTAGATATGTTTTTAATACTTACTAGGTATAATAAGCAAAAAAGACTATTTGCAAATTATAATACAATCTCTATAATTTGATTAAAGAAAAGTTTCATCTTATTTTTTAAAATAATTTTTTTATAAATAGTATCTATTTTTAAAATGGAAGAAGTAATGATTTTAATATAGCCGTTTTTGTATATCTTAAAAGTAATTTCTATTTGTTCATAGAATGCTTCTACTAATCTTTCTTCAATTTCTTGCTGTTGTTCTAAAGAAAGAATAGGTTTTTTGATTTTGCTTTTTTCGTATAAAATAGAATCAATTACGTTTTTACTGGGTGTGAGACTTTCAAAGGGAAGCCACTTTATAATGCCTCTGTCGTTATGCATGATGACCTCCTATTTTTTTATTTCGATCGATAGCAGTAGAATCCGGAAGTAGATTAGAGGCTTTTAAAATACTATTTTTTCCAAATTTTGTTTTTACTTCGTCAATTGTTTTATTGATTTCTTGTTTCTTTTTAATACTCTCATAATCTTCAAATAAATTGAGTTGTGTTCCTAGTTGTTTGGTAAGACGACTAAGACTAATACTGACTTTTCGAATTGGTAAATCTTCATAGTATCTATCAAATAATAGAAAACAAACATTTTTTATTGTGTCTACATCGTTTGTGGGAATTTCTATTTTAGTGTGATGGTAAAAACCGTCATTAATTGTTTTGGAGTAATGAATTCCTAGTCCAATGCAAGAAGTTTCATAATGGCTTGCACGAAGGCGAACTCCTAAAACTTCCACCATTTCTTCAATGATAAGTTTGGTATTTTCGGCGTAATAATCTTTAAACAAAACTTGACTATGACTAAAAGATTTTTCACGTTTAAAGATTTCAAAATCGCTAATTTTTGAAGTATCTATTCCGTTTGCATGATTCCAAAGTTCAAGGCCCATTACGCCAAATTTATCTTTTAATTTATTTTGATCATATAAAGCCAAATCTTTTATACTAAAAATATTTAAAGCATTTAAACGTTTTTCCAAACGAAGTCCAATTCCCCACATTTTAGATAGAGGTTGAATGTTCCATAATTTTGTTGGAATATCTTCACGTGTCCATTTAGAAATGCAATTTTTCATGTGTTTTGCTTCTATGTCCATCGCAATTTTAGCAAGTAACATATTCGGACCGATTCCACAAGTAGCAGTAAGTCCAGTACGTTTTTCTACTGTTTTTAGAATATCTAGAGCAAGTTCATAATCAGTTTTTTTGTAAAGGCGTAAATAATTAGTTACATCTAAAAAGCATTCATCAATTGAATAGATATGTAAATCTTCTTTGGCTATGTAATCTAAATAAATACTGACTACTTCCTTGGATTTTTCTAAATAAAGTTTCATTCTAGGATTTACAATGGTATATTTAATATTTTTGGGAATTTCATACAGTCTTGTTCTTCCTTTAATACCTTTTGCTTTCAAATAGGGCGTAACAGCGAGAGTAATAGCACCATTTCCTTGTTTTTTATTTGCAACTACTAAAGGGGTTGTAAAAGGATTAAGGCCACGATCTACACATTCGCATGATGCAAAGAAACTTTTTAAATCAATACATAAAAAATGTCGTTCTTTTTCCATAATCTTCCTCCGAACAAATGTTTCTATAAAAAGTATAGCAAAAGGAATAAATATTACAACTGGTAAGTTTTAGCAAAAAAGAAATTTGTGCTATAATGTAAAATGGGAGATGAAAATAGCATGCAAGGAAAAAAAGCAGCATTACTTTGGAGTACTCTTCATTCTATAGGAGATACATTAGAAGAAAAACTCCTTCTTAAGTTTAATGAAACGGAGTATTTATTTTGGCTAAATTTTATTATTTGTATTTTTGTTAGTGTATTCTCTTTCTTTGGAAGTATAGAAATGTCTATCCTTTCTTTTTTGGTAGTTACTTTCTACGCATTTGCTATGGTAGGAGGAGATTTTTGTTATGCTAAAGCCATTCAAACGTTGCCAATAGGACTTGCTAATCTTATTGATTCTGGAAGTTTATTTTTAGTTTTGCTTTGTGACATTTTTTTAGGATATATACAGCCTAAATTTATTTTTTTGGTATTATTTGCTATTTTCTTCGTATCTATTTATATTTTTTCTTATGAAACAAATAAGATGAAAAATGAGATTACGAATAAGAAGATTGATTTAAAGAATATTTTTATTTTAATTACATCTACCATTTTTTACGCTTCTGAGCCGTATTTCTTAAAACTTGCTACTAGCAAAGGTGGAAATGAATATGGGATTAATCTTGTTTTTTATTTAGTCTCCATTTCCATTTATTATGTTTTTCTTCGTTGTGAAAGAAAAAAGAACAATATAGAAAAAATAAAGCAAAGTGAGAAAAGAAACTTTTTTGGAACTATTTTATTATTAGGAGCAATTTATTCTGTTACTACTATTTTAAGCACTCTTGCTTATGCGAGTGGCACTCCTATCATTATTACATTAATTATGAAATTGCAATTGTTTATCGTAGTTATTATATCGGTGATTCGAAAAACAGATAAAATGAATCTTAAAAAAATAATTTCTTTATTAGTAGGAGTTTTGTGTATTATTGCTATGACTTTTATGAGTTAAGAAAGAGTATAATGTTAGTAAGAGGAAAAGTATGAAAAAATTAAAAGAAATCCCCAATATGGAGATATTAGAAAATATAGATGTTAAAGATTGCACTACTTTTAAAGTAAGTTGTATTGCAAGATATTTAGTAAAGCCTAAAGATAAAGAGGCTATGGTTTTGTTATTCCAATTTTTAAAAGAGATGTGTATTCGGTATAAAGTGATAGGAAAAGGTTCTAATTTGATTTTTGTAAATAAAACATTTGATGGCGTCTTAATTTCTTTAGATTATTTCGATTATTTTAAAGTAG
Organism: uncultured Mycoplasmatota bacterium; assembly: GCA_947297555.1. Lineage (GTDB taxonomy): Bacteria > Bacillota_I > Bacilli_A > RF39 > UBA660 > MGBC108787. Next base: position 16,479 of record CAMYTM010000002.1, read on the forward strand.
AAGGAACAAAAGTAATTGTTGGGGCTGGTTATTCGCTAATGAAACTTTCTTTAGAAACAGCAAAATTGGGGCTTAGTGGTCTTGAGTTTGCAAGTGGCATTCCAGGAAGTGTCGGAGGTTCTTTAGTGAATAATGCTGGTGCTTATGGAAGTGATATGAGTAAAGTGGTTACAAGCGTAAAAGTACTTATGCCAAATTATGAAGTAAAAACATTTACAAAGGAAGAATTAAAGTTTTGTTATCGTAGTTCTTTTTTGCAGTATAAACAAGATTACGTTTGTTTAGAAGTAGAATTTACTTTAGAAAAAGGCTCCTCAGAAGAGATTAGGAAAAGAATGCAGACAAGAAGAGAAAAGAGAATGGCAGCACAACCTTTACAATACCCATCTGCTGGAAGTGTATTTCGTAATCCAGAAGGAATGAGTGTCTGGACGTTAATTGAAAATCTTGGGTTTAGAGGAAAAAAAGTAGGAGGTGCTCAAGTAAGTGAGGTGCACACTAATTTTATTATTAATACAGGAGAAGCAACAGGAAAAGATATAAAAGAACTTATTTTAGAAATACAAGAAGCCGTAAAAAAAGAATACAATATTGATTTAGTTTGTGAACAAGAATTTGTGGAATAATCCACATTTTTTTTATGATTGACAAAAACGTTGGGGGGGGGGTATCATAGAAGCACTAAAAAAAAGGAGAAGAGTATAAATGTTTATTAAAAATAAAAGGAAAGCAAAATATATAGGTGTTTTAGCAGTAACTACAGTATTAACTTGTACAAGTTGCAAAAAAGAAGAACAACAAGTAAAGTTGATAACAGAAACAATAGAAGAAAATCAGGAAACAGAAATAATAACTGTTATCAATCAAGCGACGAAACCATGTGTTGATATAGTAAAAGAAATGCAAGATATAAAGAAAAATCCAGAAAGTTACATAGAGGAACTTACTTTTTCTGAAGATATCCATATCCATTATCATGATAGTTTTAATTCATTATGGATTTATCCGAAGCGAGAGATTGAAAACCCAAAAGAAGTAGAAGAAGAATTTTATACAAAAATAAATTTACTAATAAAAGTCCTTGATATAAAAGAAATATATATTGAAGACTTGGAGGAACAAATTGATTTTTCTAAAATTGACTTTTCGAATATTAGAGAATTAAGTTTTGATCATTTTAATGGAACATTCGATAGTACACAAGTAAACGTTTCTAGTATAGGAGAGTTATCTTTTCGCAATTGTAATGGTAAGTTTAATTATTCAGGATTTCCAAAACAATTAGATAGGTTATATTTATCAAATACATCTTTGGAAATGACAGCAGAAATTTTTTCTGCTTGTGATGTAAAATATTTTGATTGGAGTGAAACAATAGAAAATATTGGGAATTTAAAAGGTTTATTGGAATATTTTATTGAAAATGATATTCATATTGACACATTTTCATTAAATCAATGGAACAAGAAAGATTATAATGGAATTACAAAAGAGGAATTTAATTTATTAGGTAGAATAAATGTAAAATATATATATATTTCTGCAGATGGTTTTAAAAAACCATTGGATTTAGATATAACTTTAAATGAAACTATTAATAGTCTTTATATCGATGCTTATAATATGTATAGAGATGAGAATTATAATATAGTAAATGGAGAATTAGGAAATATAAAAATAAAGTCTATTAATGAAAAATTGAATCTATATTTTTCTTATGCAGATATCACTGGAAATACTCACTTTTCTGTACCAAATACTACATGGATACATTTAGGACAATTAAATTGTACAAATATTTCGGCGTTTAAGGATTTAAAAAATGTTACTTACTTGTGGTTTAAAGAAAATAACGGCCCAGGACCAGAAGCGGATACAAGAGGAGAAATTATATATTGTAATGATCCTTCTGTAGAATTTTACGATGCTTTTGAATTCAATAAAAAAGTTGATATATATAGAGATTATAACCAATTATTAAAAGAATTAGAATATTTCTTTAAACTGAAAAAATTAAAAGAAAAGTTAGAAGTATCGCCAAATGAATATTATAATTACTATTATGAAGCAAGTATTGGAGATTATGCGACATTAATAAGTGATGATGTAGAGGTATATAAATCATTGGAAGATTTGAGCAACAAACAAAATCCTCTTTCTTCTTACTTTGGAACAAGTGAAGACAGATGTATCCGTTCTATTTGTCTTGCAAATGGTGAAAATAAAGTCAATGTAAACAATATGAATGATTATGAATGTTATCTGAATGAAGGGTATGAAGTGATTGGATATTCTTACATCAATTTATATGCTACAGGTCCAGATGATTTAGAATTTTTTGTGAAAGATGAAGATGTAAAATTAATACTTACTCCATTTAAATAAAAAAATTTAAAAATGTGTTAAAATCATAAGTAATGAAGAAGTTAGAGCAAGAGTATACAAGACTAATATTGTTGAAATTAAAGAATATGTGTAATAATCCACATTT
>CAMYTM010000003.1 GCA_947297555.1 uncultured Mycoplasmatota bacterium
ATCGAGTGCTATTTTACGATTGGCAAATCGTATGCTTTTATATTCACATAATGATAAAAGTTAGTAGTTATCATAATAGAATCCTTTTTTATGAATATATTCCTTCTTTCAAAGCATGAAAAAAGTTCAAAATATCAAATACTAGAAAAGTGTTTATAAATAAAAAAACTCGCTTTACCATTTTTAGTGTGCGAGTTTAAATCTCAATGGAGCGATAACAAAGGTTATTCAAAACTCCTAAAGTAAAATTAGTAAATAACTAATTTCTATAATTATTTTACCAATTTTATTATTTTCTAAGCAATATTATTTTTATGATTTGTTAAATAAATTGTAATTTTTAGTAATAACTTGTATGAAAATCATTGTTTTTTAGATTTTTTATCTTTTATCTTTTTATTCCACCAAGTACCAGTAAGTGAACAGCCTCCACCAATAAATATAAATATTATCATAAATATCCAAAATTCCATATTCTACCTCCTCGTATAAAATTTTTAAACTATAATTTTTTCATTATAAATATTTCAATTATAAAAATAATAAATGTTATTAAACCTGTCAAAATTGCTAACAAAATCTTTTGATAATTTCTTTTTCCTATTTCTTGTTGCACTTCTTCATAAGATAATGATCTATTTTCTATAAAAGCAATAATTTCTTTATAAGTTTGAATGTCATTATTCTTTTTAAACTTCTCAATGATCGTTGCTGTTACAATTGCTATTACAAAAAACATTGCCCAAATAATAGCACCAATATATCCATCTATCTTAAATAACGGATATGCACTAAACATTAAAATTAACATTTCTACCAGGAAAATATAACTCATTATATTAAACTTTTCTATTTTCTCTTTACTAATTATCTTTTTCATCTCCTCTATATCTCCTTTTATAAAATCATCTAGAGTTACATGAAAGATGTTAGATAACATGGTTAAACTTTTTATATCAGGGTAACTTTTACTTGTTTCCCAATTAGAAATCGTTTGTCTTGAAACAAATATTTTTAATGCTAATTCGTCTTGTGAAATATTTTGTTTTTCCCTATATTTTTTAATTCTTGCTCCAACATTCATTTTGCACCTCCAATTACATTTTATAGAAGAATGATATTTTTGTCTGTCAAAAGTCTTTGACATCAAACTATTATAATGAATTGTAGTAAATTATTCTTCATAATTATAACAAAAAAAGAACAAACCATAAACACAATTTGCTCGTTAAATTTGTAATTTAGCGAATAGTATGTACAGTAATAATCGTATAACTACATGAGTTAATAGTTATCTTTATATTATCAATTTCACAAGAAAATTTTAAAGTTTCTATGGCCGTTTTCATAAATACATAAATACATATTCCTCCTTTACATAATGAAAAAAGCCCATAATATCAAATACTATGAACTTGCTTATAAATAGAAAAACTCGCTTTACTATTTCTAGTGTGCGAGTTTAAACCTCAATGGAGCGGATGATGGGAATCGAACCCACGTTATCAGCTTGGAAGGCTGAAGCTCTACCATTAAACTACATCCGCATTTCTTAAATAACAATTAAAATTATACCACAAATATTAAAAATTTCAACTATTTTTTACTTTTATAATTTATTTTATGTGATTTTAAATATAATGTGAATAAAAAAGTGCCAAAAAAAGGAACAAAATATTCGAAAGTACTCTAGAAATGGGTTGTTTGGATGCAAGTTAAAATGATTTACAAACGTATAAAATTTTTATATAATAATGCTACAATTAAATGAAAGAATGATTTGCTGGAATAGCTCAGTTGGTAGAGCAACGCCCTCGTAACGCGTAGGTCGCAAGTTCGAATCTTGTTTCCAGCACCATTGACGAATCTGTTCGAACTATTCGAACTTTTAGATATAAAATCAATCAGAAATGATTGGTTTTTTCTTTTAAGAAAAAATCATAGAAAGGTTGGTGTCTATGATTAATGTAATCAAAAAAGAAATTGATATGGAGGAATCTTTAAAGAAACGATTAGAGATAATATGTGATTTTTGTAATACTACTCCAACTATTATAAATGGTAGTATAAGAAAGATTGATAAGACTAATTTAAACTATATCGAACCTCATAGAATAATTATCAATAATGTAATGTTTCTTGCTTTTAATTATTCTAATGAAATCTATATCAATAATTTAAGTAAGAAAATTAAAATATCAGAATTAGAAAACTACATAAAATCTATAAACTAATGCTCATCAAGTAATAGACAAAATAAGAAAAATGTTGTATTATGTAAATGATTTACAAAAACTTATTTTGAGAAGTAAAAGTATTAGTTTGTAGTACCTTTACTTCTCTTTTTTTGAAAAATTAGAAAAATGGAGATGATAATTGATGTATGATAATGTAAAAAAGATTGCAGGTTTGTATATTCGAGTTAGCACAGAAGATCAGGCTAGAGAGGGTTTTAGTTTGCCAGAACAAGAAAAGCGTTTAAGGGCTATGTGTGAGTTTAAAGGGTATGAAGTATATAGAATATATGAAGATGCTGGAATCAGTGCTAAAACAGGTAATAAACGCCCTGCATTTGATGAATTATTACAAGATATTAAAGATAAGAAATGCAATACGATTGTTGTATTAAAATTGGATAGATTAACTCGTTCTGTTGCTGATTGGGAAAAAATCCTAACTTTTTTAGAAGAAAATGATGCTTTTCTTGATTGTGCTAATGATGATATAAACACGACAAATGCTAATGGTAAAATGATTTCAAGAATACTTACTTCAGTTAGTCAACAAGAGATTGAAAGAACAAGTGAAAGAACTAAGATTGGCTTAGCAGGGGCAATAAAGGTTGGACACATTCCACATCAAAGTCCATTAGGATATAAAAGAAAAGATAAAACTTTAGTACCAGATTTAACAACAAAAGATGTAGTTATTCGTATATTTGAAATGTACCATAGTGGTTTATCTTATAAGAAAATAAGTAATATCTTAAATTATGAAAAAGTGTTAGATAAAACAAATTGGCGTGATTCTACTATTGTTGGCATTTTACAAAATGAAATTTATAAAGGTGATTTCGTTCATGGAAAGAAAACTAAGAAACCTACTTATTATGAGAATGTAGTTGAACCAATAATCAGTAAAGAATTATGGGAAGAATGCCAAGTACAAAAGAAGAAAAATTCTAGGAGTTATCAAAGAACATTAACATATCTATTCTTACAGAAACTGAAATGCCCTAAATGTGGAAGAATTTTAGGTGGTAAAGCAACAACTAAGAAAAATGGTAATTCTTATTTTTACTACTATTGTAATGATTGTAAATTAACAATAAAGGAAAATGTGATTGAAGAATATATTAGTGAATTTATTGATAATATTGTTGAATATGACTCTGTTGTTAATCAATTCTTCTTACCTATGATTAAACAAAAAATAGAAAATCCAAAAGAGGATATTGAAAAGGAAATAAAGAAACAAAAAGATAAATTTACGAGAATTAGAGAGGCATATATCAATGAAGTATTTACTTTGGAAGAATATGATAAAGAACGAAAAAAAGTAGAAAATACAATTGAAGATTTAGAAACCAAACTAAACGAATCAGAAGTATGTGATGAATTAAAATTTACTCCAGAAGATATTTTAGTTAAAAGAGATATAGATTTTATCAATTCAGTAAAATACCCAGAAAAATATAAGGAATATAATAAATCTTGGAAAGATTTTACAAGAGAAGAAAAAGCCAATTTAATTATGAATTATATCGAAGATATTACTTTAAAAGAAACTTACAATAAGAAATGTGATGTTGAATTTATTAAGTTTAGAGAAAGTATAGTTAATCCTTGTAATGATTTATATTTCAATGGTTATCTAGATAGAAAAGACTATGCAATATTTGGTAATGTGATGGGAACATTAAGATTTAGTGAATATCGTAATGATGATGAAGTATGGCAACACATTTTAAGATTAAGAGAGTTTTATGATGTAGGATTTTACCAAGCAACCTATAACACAGAAACTTCAATGTTCTACTTTAATATTGATGAAGATAGCCAAGCAATCGTTAGAATATTCCCTATGGAGAACTATCGAGAGATTGATCCAGATATGAAGATGAAAGAATATGATTTAGGAGTGCTTTATATCAATAAAGATAGTGGAACAATTCTTGAAGATGAAGAAGCAGTATTTAAATATATTCCAGATAAAACAGATGGAATACTTACAAGAGAAGTAAAACCTACTATTGTGAAACCTGCTAATGCTATTGGACTTGCTGAATGTACGATAGAGGAAGAAGAAACTTCCGAAGAAGTTGTTTCTTCCTAATCTTTATGGAATTTTGTTTTATTACGAAGTTTTAAAACAATATGGAATAAAGTAAAACGGATTCTAAGGTATCCTTAGCCCACGAGGGCATTTTGCTATACTTGGCAAAATCCCTAGGGGGTTAAATATTTTGTCAGAGCCAAAATATACCTTTAAAAACAACTATAAAAAAAGGAGCGTGATTGATTATACAACTAGCATATTCATTTCATTTAGGTAGTGATAAAAATAAGAAAAATAGTAGTAAGGCAAGTGCAAAATCGAATGTAAGTGGTACAACATCTAAAAGTAATAATGCTATTCAAAATGCAGCAGGACTTACCAAATGTGATAATCACAATTATAGAAAATATGATGACAGAGAATATGATATTGAAATTATTAGAGGAAGTTCTTCTCTAGTAGATGATGTGAAGAAATTATACAAAGATGAATTTGATGAGGCAAAAGAAGAATACAATGCAAAACAAACAAGAGAAAATAGAAAAATCAAAGATTATTTCACTCATGTAAGTAATAACTCTAAAAGTGATCTTGCTTGTGAGATTATCATTGAACTTGGAGATAAGAAATATTGGGATACAAAATATATAGATTTTAAGAAAAAAATGACAAATGTATTTAAACAACAAGTTATTGATTTAGAAACTATATTACCTACTTTTAAAATTGCTTCAGCCATTATTCATTATGATGAAACTAGCCCACATCTTCATATTGTAGGTGTACCTATCAAAACTGGTGGTAAAAATGGTATGTCTAAACAAGTTGGTAAAAGTGATGTATTTACCAAAGAATCACTTCATAAACTTCAAGATAAAATGAGAGTATTATGTATTGAATCATTCAATAAAGAATATGGTCTTGCCAACTCATTAAAAGGCAAGAAAAAAGGCAGAAATCGAGATTATCATATAACTGAAATGAATGATTATATGGAAATGAAAGAACAACTAGAAAAGAATCAAGAAAGTTTAGAAATAGCCAATAAAAAAGCATTAGAACTTGATAATCATACCAAAGAAGTAAAAGTAATTATAACCGATTTAAAAACGACCTTAACTTCAAAAGAAAAGTATGTATTGAAACAAGAAGATAAAGATAAATTAGTATCTTATATTGATTCAGTTAGTAAAACAAATGAAGAATATAAAAAGATACAAACTCTTTCTGTTACTCTTAATAATGTAGATACAGAAATTAAAGAGAATCATGATAAAATTAAGACGCTAACTGAAAATAATGAGGCACTTACTTTAAGAGTAGAAAATCTAACAAAAAATATCAATAGCAAAGATAAAGAAATTGAAGAATTAAAAGAAGAAAATCATTCATTAAAAAATACTCTAGAATTTTGGAAAGATAAATTTTTACGAGTTATGTCTTTAATCAAAGACAAGTTACTTGGTAAAGAAAAAGAACGAGAAAAATACTTTGATGTATCAAAAGACTTATACAAAAAAGGCATTATTAAGGAAGATACTTTTAACGAATTAAAAGATAAATATAATTTTAGTAAAGAACACGATGATAAAGGAAAAGATGATTTTGAGATAGAAATATAGGAAAAAACTAGATTTTGTAGTATAATATACTAGTCGAATTGATTTTGGGGGATTAAAATGAAGTTATATATACAAGCAGTTAAATTATTATTTAATAAGTTTATATTAAGAAAAAATAATGGAATAGTTATTAAAGAATTTTCTGAAAAAATGGGCGTAGTTTATATCAAATTAGCTCAAATGTTAGCAACTCAAAATTTTGGTAATTTATTTACTGAAAATGATAGACAGATGTTATCAAGTATTTGTGATAATTGTAATCCAATTAGTTATGAGGAAATCGAAGAAATACTAAAACAAGAATATGGAACAAATTTAGAAAATATATTTAGTTTTATTGAAAAGAAACCAGTTGGTTCTGCCTCTGTATCACAAGTGCATAGAGCAATACTTAAAACTGGAGAAGAAGTTGCAATAAAAATAAAAAGAAAAGACATCACAGGAACAATTGATGACGATATAAAACGAATCAGAAAAATTATTCATAGATTTGGTAAATTTGTAAATTTTAGTAATTTTACTGGTGGAGATCATGCACTAGACTTATATCTAGAATGGATAGAACAAGAAACAGATTTTGCACATGAAAAAGAAAATATTAAAGTATATCAAAATTTTGCAGATAGTGTCAATGGAAAAGTAAGTGGTACTAAAAAAATTAAAGTTCCTAAATTATATGAAGAATATTGCACAGACAATATAATTGTTATGGAATTTATAAAAACTCAAACTGTTAATAAATTAGAATTAACCGATGAAAATAAAACTAAGATTACTACTGCTTTAAATAGTTATATTAGGTCAAGTTTTTGGGCATTGTTTAATGATAAACAAATAGTCTTTCATGGAGATCCTCATAGTGGAAATATTTGTATAGATGAAGATAACAATATTTGCTTTTTAGATATGGGACTATTGTGTTCCTTAAGTGATGATGATGCTAAATTATGTAGAAATTTCTTTTTAACAGTATACTCTGGAAATTATGAAAAGTTGTATGATATGCTAGTTTCTTATGGAGATATGAGTGAAGAAAAAAAGAAATCATTTAAAGAAGATTGTAAAAAATATTGTGAAGATATAAAGAAAAAAGAAGTTACTTATTACTTTATTGATATGGTTAATGTTTGTTTAAACTATGAATTTGTTCCTCCTAATTTTCTATTTAATATGGCAAAAGCATTCGTTTGTTTAAATGGTATTAGTAATTTTTCCAATAATAAATGTACTGCAAGAGAGTTATTACAAGAACAAACAATGGAATTTTTAGTTAAGAGAAGTCTAAAAGATTGCAAAGGAATTGTAATAGATAGTTTGCGTATTGCTCCAAAAGCATTAGAAAATATCTCACAATATGGATTAGTGAATACTATTGCAAAGGTAACAACCAGTAGTGAAATAAAAAAAGATGTAATACAATCTTTAGAAAATTTAAGAGAAATGCTAGATTTAATTAGATTATCTTGTGGTGATGAAATTCCAGTACAAACAGATCAAACACGACAAAGAACAAAACATTTGTAAAATTACTATAAGTAGCATAAAATTATTGCTACTTTTTTCATATTTTGCTAAAATATATGTAGTGATTGATTCTTATAGCAATCGTTATGGTAAAAAAGTTGTAGATAACTACGACAACGGCACCATTAGGAAATACATTCGAACTCTTAAAAAGGGACCGAATTTAAGCATACAATTTAATTTTTCAGCCGTTTGGGCTGACCCTAGAGATAGGTATGATTTAATCATATCTATCTTTTTTCTTTAAAGGAGTGATAATTTATGAAAAAGATTGTTTTAATTGATGGACATAATTTATTATTTAGAATGTTTTATGGAATACCTGCTCCCATTAGAAATTCTAAAGGGAAAGATATTAAAGGATTGATTGGATTTATTGGAAGTTTAAAAAAGATAGTTGCTGTATTTAACCCCTACTCAGTATATGTAATTTTTGATAGTGAGACAAGTAAAAATAGTAACTTAACAATAGATGAAGAGTATAAAGCAAATAGAATTAATTATAGTAATATTCCAGAAGAAGAAAATCCTTTTTCTCAATTGCCTTTAATAAAAAAAGCACTAAATTATTTAAAAATAGCTTATTTGGAGGTAGAAAATAATGAAACGGATGACTTTATTGCCTCAATAATTTCAAAATCTACAAATGAATATCAATATATAATAATTTCAACAGATTCAGATTTTATACAACTAATTGATGATAATGTATTTTTATATGTTCCAAGAGGTAAAAAAAGTATTTTATATAATAGAGAAGAAGTTATAAAAAAGTATAATATTGTACCCGAAAAATATGTAATCTTTAAATCTTTAGTTGGTGATAAAAGTGACAATATAAAAGGAGTAAATGGAATTGGCAACATCACTGCTGCAAAAATATTAAAATGCAATTCTATCCAAGAATTTATTGATAATAATCCTAATTCGAGGTTTTCAAATATATTGACATCAAGTCAAGAATTAATAATTAAAAATCAAAAATTGATAGAACTTAATAAATTTGTAAATACCTCCAAAATTACTTTTGATGAATTATCTAATGTAATTTATGCTTCTAAAACATATGAAATAATAGAAAATATTGATGAGCGTTAGTCTAAAATGCTTTGAAAATAATAAATCTTGTAGTATAATCTTATTAGAAAGTTGATTTAATGAATAAGTTGTAAACGTCTCCGCTTTCAGCACCAGATTTAAGGATAACTTGAACTTTTATGTTTCGAGTTTTATTATGATTAAATATATGGTAAATATTTGTAGATATATAATTGATTTATGTCGATTTAGTAAAACACACTTATATAATGACATAATCATCATTCATGTGATTCTTTGTAAGGAGTAAAAATATTAATGAAAGTTGAAGATATAAAAAATTTAGATATTTGTTATTCATTTTTTCATTATACAAATAAAAACAATATTGAAAGTATAACTGAGAAAGGTTTGCTTCCTAAAATTGGTGATAGTGCAACAGGGATAGAAACTACAGAAAAAATATTTTTTGCAATAGGAGCAAAAGGAGTATTTTCCATATTTGATTCATGGATAAGATGGTTAATTGCTAAAAGACTAACTGATTTACCAGGTGAAAAAGCAGATATACCATTTTATCGTTTTTGTACCTTTATAATGCGTTTGCCATTAATTCACCATTTTATAGCAATTATTGTGAATATAGTAGTTTGGTTTGAATTCAAGTTTAAGCCGTTTAAAATTAAGTCATTTAAAATTATGAAAAAAATATTAGATGATAGTTGTTTTCTTTTATTGGATATAGAAGCTGAAAAAGATTTTTCTTATCAAGATATTGATGAAGTAAAAGCCCAAAAGTTTAATAGAAAATTATTAAAAATGGTATATGCTAAACAACATAAGATGAGTAGTAAAAAGATGGATTATTGGAATATGCACACCTTTAGTAATATTATAATTCCGGCAAATAAAATTACTTTGATTAAACTTAATAATTCTTATAAATGTTTAGATATTTTATTGTGGATGATAGAAAATAATAATATAGATATAAAAATACTAGCCCCCTTTTTATATGAATTTCTTCAATATTATGATTTTTTGTAATAGAAAAAGAAATTATGAAAGTGTTGTACTTCTCTTTCTCGGGGATCAGAAACGGATACATTCGAATTAAAAAAAGTTTGAATGTAAGCCTTACTCCTTATGTGTGATTTTTGACAGTGAAACAAGCAAGAATAGTAATTTTAGCAATAGATAAAGAATATAAGGTCAATAGAATCAGTTATAGTGATATGCCAGAATAAAAAAAACCGTTTTCTCAATTACCTTTAATAAAAAAAGCATTTTATACAATAAGATGCGGTTATAAAAATAATTTTCCCTTAAAATGAGGTTTTATTATTATTTACTATATATACTAATATGATTGGTATAAAAGAAAAAAACAAGCAAATAGAAGAAAAAGAAACTAAACTAATAGTAAATCTAAAAACTTTGATATAACTTAATAGAATATATAAAAGATATATATTAAATATATTATAGAAATAAATCAGACAATAACAAAAAAGATTTACAGCAATTTACATAATTTTAAATATAACAGTGTAGAGAAATTAAATTTCAAAATTTGTTTATAAAAAAACTTTTTTTGAAAATAATAGACGGGGAAAATTCATAATTATTGAAAAAAAGATAATCTTATAAATAAGTAGAAGTAAAAAAGAAGTATTTAACTGATTTTCCTTTTACCATTAAAATGATGAAAAAAAACAATCTAATCACATAGAATTGAATAAAGATTGTTGAAAAATTCTTATTTTTCTACTACTATAGTAGTAAAGAGATTTTAATGTGAGGAGTATTATTATGAAAAAGAAAATCATGAAAAGTATAACATTTTTAATTATAAGTGTTTTAATAGGAGTACAACCAGTGTTTGCTCAAACAAGTGTAGGTGCTAAATTAAATGCGAATCATATAGAACTAAAGGCGAATGAAAGCGTTGAGATTACTTTATCTTTAAACGACTTTAAAGATGTGAAAAAAGGAATTAATGCAATCAAGGGAACATTAGAATACGATACAAATATTTTTGAAGAAGTATTTCAAAATGATTTTATAGGCCAAAATAACTGGGAAGGTTTAAAATACAATACTCAAAACAATGAATTTGTTATATATAGAAAAGTAGGAACAAAAACAGAAGAGAATGTTCTAAAAATAGTATTAAAAGTAAAAGAGGATATAGAAGCAACCAAAACTTTAGTTAAACTAAAAAATATATCGACTTCTGAAGGAAAGAAAGACATTTTATTAACGGATGCAAGTATAGAAATAAATATTATAAAAGAACAAGAAACTATTCCTGATAAACCAATTCCTCCAGTAAGTCCAGAAAAACCAAATACGGATAATACAATTACAAACAATACAAAACCTTCAGGGAATTTGTCAGGGAATATCATTGGATCTATAGTAAAACCAAATCCTGATGAAACAACAAATAATAATACAGATAATAATTCTTCTCAAGAAGAAAATCCTGATCAAACAGACGATTCACATACAAGTGATTTTGAAGAATCAAAAGAAAATAAAAACGACTCCATGGAAGAACTTGTAAAAACAAAAAAAACAACAGTACGTTATGTTTGGATATTAATTCTTATTTTAATTCAATTAGTGACTATAATTTTTTTGTTTTTAAAACATAAGAAAAAAGATAAAAATCGTAGTATTAATTTATCCTTAATGTTTTTAGGAATCATATTAGCAGAGTTTTTAGAAATCACCAGTGCTTTTGCTTATGACTTTGCACAAAAAGGTCATTTAAATGATGATACTGAAGTAAACTATGCCGATGTAAGTTTACTAGAACTACATTTAATTGATTTGAAACAAATTGCAGATGACAAATTAGAAAATGCAGATATGAATGCCGACGGAAAGATTACTGTAACAGACTTAAGTATTTTAATTCAAAAAATTGAAAAAACTTTGGAATATGAGGTTGAAATTGTAAATATTGATCTCGAAAATGCATATCCAAATAAATACCAAGAAATACAAGTAAAATTAAATGCCGATGTAAGTTTTGGTGCTACAATTGAAAAAATAGTAATGAATGGCCAAGAATATGAAGTTTTAAAAGAACCAAATACTTCTTTATATACATTCAAAATACGTGCTGGAGCAAATGCAGGAATTGAAAATTATACGATTACAAAAGCATTATTGGATAACAAGCAAGAAGTAAAAATAAATTATTCATTCAAAATAGATGTTTTAAAAGATAGACCAACAATAGAAAATTATCATGTAGAAGAAAATAAAGATGATTCCAAATTAATTTTAATATTTGATGTTGTAGACAACAATGATAGTTTAGAATCGTCTTACGTAGAAATTTATGACGAGGCTCAAAACTCTATTATGCAGGACAAAGTAGTTAAAGGAGCAAATCGTATTGAAGTTGAAGTAGAAGAGAAAAAAGAGTACAAGGCGAGTATTATTTTAAATTATAAGTTAAGTAATAACCCAGAAGATGAAGAACATAAAGGCATTCAATCTTATGAAAAAGATTTACAACTGCTAATTGATTACAATTTTACAATTTCAAATTTAAAAACGTATAAAGAAAATCAAGAAACAACAATTTTTAATAAAGAAGATAAAATAAAATTAGTTTTTGAAAGTACCAATGCTACAAAACATGTTCCACAAACTATCAAAATCAATGGAAAGGAATACGAAGTTTCTTCTGAAAATGGTAAATATGTTGTAACACTAGATGCTTTAACAGAACTTGGAAACCAAACC
>CAMYTM010000004.1 GCA_947297555.1 uncultured Mycoplasmatota bacterium
TATTAGTGCCGTAGGACATGAAGTTGATTTTACCATTGCAGATTTTGTAGCGGACCTTCGTGCCCCAACCCCTACTGGTGCTGCCGAAATGGCTGTTCCAACCAAATATGATATAGAATGCCTATTAAAAGAAAAACAAAGTAGACTAAACAATTTAATCAAAAATAATTTAAAAACGAAAATGGAGAAAATAAAAACATTAAAAACCAGTTTTGTACTAAAAAATCCTATGTCTCTTTATGAACTAAAAGAACAAAAATTAGATACATTAATGGATCAACTAAATAAAGGCATGAAATCTAAAATAGAGGGAAGTAAAAACAAATTAAATGTTTTAAAAGAAAATTATACTCTAAAGCGACCACTGGCTAGTTTTGAAATTGCAAAAAATAATATAGAAAATTACCAAATAGAGGCAAACCAGTTTATAAAAAGATATTTGGAGAAAAAGGAGCATGAGCATCAGTTATTACTTAATACTCTTAAACTCGTGAATCCTTTAAATATTTTAGATAAAGGATATAGTTTAGTAGCAAAAGAAAATAAAATTATTAAAGACAGTGATGAGATAGAAATAGAAGATACCATCCAAATCAAATTAAAAAAAGGCGAACTAACCGCTATTGTAAAGGAGAAAAAAGAATGGAAAATTTAAGTTTTGAAAAATCATTAGAAAAATTAGAAAGCATTGTACATGAACTGGAAAGTGGAAATATTGAATTAGAAGCAGCAATTGAAAAATATACAGAAGCCATGAAACTTGTAAAGTTTTGTAGTGATAAATTAAATGAAGCCACAAAAAAAGTAAATAAGATTTTAAATGAGAATGGAGAACTTGTAGATTTTGAAATTTCTAATGAAAGTGATGGAGAATAGATAAATAAAGGAATTTACAGAAATAAAGATTCATGGTAAGATAAACGTATAAAGCAAAGACGAAGGAATATTATGAAGCACATCATAAAAGTGAACTTGGTATAGTGAGAACAAGTTATGAAAACTTTATAATTCCTACCTTCAGAGTGAAATGTAAACATTTCCGGGAGAACCCGTTATCAAAAGCGAGAAAAATAAAAGGATGGCACCGTCATTTTGACTCCTTATGCTATCCTTTTTTTGGCTAAAAAGAATAAAATAATAGAAAAGAGAGTGAGTGTTATGAGATTAAGTAAATTAAATATAAAAAAAATAAATTTAAACGATGTAGATACCAATTATGCTGGACAAGACATACTAATGAAATTAGGAGAACTATATCAATTTGAAAGTGGTATTTATGGATATGGAAATTTATGGACAAAACTAGAAAGAATTGTCGAAAATATTATTATAGAAGAACTAGATAAAAGTGGTTGTATTCAAGTTGAATTTCCAAAACTACAACCTAAAAAAATATGGGAACAATCGAATAGATGGGACATGTATACAAACGAAGGAGATATCATGTTTACTTTAGATAATAATCTAGGAGAATATGGTCTTGCACCAACCGCAGAAGAATGTGCAACCCTATTTGGTGCCAACAGGTTACTTTCTTATAAGAACTTGCCAACGGTATACTACCAAATTGGAGAAAAATTTAGAAAAGAAATGCGTACAAGGGGCTATTTATTTCGTCCCAGAACATTTGTAATGATGGACGCATATTCCTTTGATAAAACGGAAGAAGATATGAAAAAAACATATAATGAAATGCACGAAGTTTATTTAAACATCTTTAAAAGACTAAACATTCCTATTATTCCAACCATTAGTGATAATGGCGTCATTGGAGGAAAAGTAGCCGAAGAATTTCAAGCCGTCACGGACTTAGGAGAAGATAAAATCTTATATGATGAAACCCAAAATATTGGAATTAACAGAGAAGTTTTAGAATTTGAAAATAGAGAAGAATATTTGAATCAACTAAATATAAAAGATATAAATAATTTAAAAGAATACAGTACTGTCGAATTAGGAAACAATTTCCAATTAGGTACCAAGTACTCAGAAAGTATGAACCTTTTTTATAAGGATGAAAAAGGAGAAGATAAACCATACTACATGGGCTGCTATGGAATAGGCTTAGGAAGAATAATTGCATGTATTATAGAAAACAATATAATGAAAGAAAATGGGAAAATCAAAGGTTTTTCACTGCCATATACTTTAGCACCTTACAAAGTACAAATCATTTATAATGAAAATAACAAAGAAGAAGCAGAAAAATTATATAGTTACTTATTAGAAAATAATATTTCTTCTATAATTGATGATAGAGAAAATTTATCTATTGGAAATAGAATCAATGACGTTTATATACTAGGAACACCTAAAATGATTATATTAGGAAACCAATTTGATAAAGAAAACTACTGTATAGAAGATACAAAAACAAAAGAGAAAAAAATAGTAAAAATAGACAACATTTTAGAAGAATTCTAAGATAAAAATAAAACCATTACTTATAACGAAAAGTTAATGTATAATAAGGAACACGGAGTGAGTAACATGAATATTGATTTTTTAGTAGATAAAGAAAATAAGCGAGTTGTTGTTTCTAATGAAAAAGGAACAATGAAACCAAGAGAATACCAAGACAACATTAAAAAGGTTTTAATTAAAGAAGACGTTGTGGAAGAGTTGGAATCAGACTACGAAGTTCTTGAAATAAACAGAACTTCTTTAGAGGGAAGATTAGAAGCCACAAATAAAAAGATAGAAGAAAATTTAAAAAAACGCAAATCTTTTATTTTGAGTTTTATCACGGCTCTTATAGGACTACCAGTCTATATGTGTATTTTAGAATACTTTGTTAATATGTACTCTTATCAAATAGGACTTATTGAAATCAAAACGATTGTTTATACTTGGCTTGTAAGTAGTGGAGCAGTTGGCTTTATAGGAGGGTTTTTAGCATTATCTCCTGATGCTCCCTTTTTCAAAAACAAAAGATTAAAAAATGAAAAAAGAGAATATGAAAACTATTTAGAAGATTTAAGTTTAGAAATGGTAGATTTAGTACAAGTCATAACCAAAAATAAAGCAGAATTACAAGAATTAATAGAACAAAAAGAAAAAAATAACATAGAAATGATGAGCGATGAAGTACAAAAAATATCTTATCGTAAAGAACTTGAATTAGAAAGATCTTATTTGACACAATTACGTGAAGAAAACATCATTGAAAATAAACAAGAAATGGATAGAAAAGATTCAATTTTAGGTAGATTTAAAAAGAAAAAACAATACTAGCAATATTTGGCAAAAACCAAATATTGTTTTAATTTTAAAAGTCTTTATTTCCATACTAGTACTAGTAAGGTGTGATGTTTATGAAAAAAATGAAATGTATATTGATTACATTACTAATGTTTTATCCATCAATTGTCTTTGCATATTCCAGTAAAGTAATCGTGGGAGGCCAAAATATAGGAATTAATATTCAAAGTAACGGTGTTTTAGTAGTAGGTTTCTATCAAGTAGATGGAAAAAGTATAAAATCGAATCCATCTATTGAGGTAGGGGACTATATAATTAAAGTAAAAGATACTGATGTTAATTCTATTAATGAACTAACAAATGCTATTGAAAAAAATATTATAGATTCTAAAGTAGAATTAACCTATATTCGAAATGGGAAAGAAAATAAAAGTACTATGGAATTAATCGAACAAGGTGGAGTTTTTAAAACAGGACTTTATGTAAAAGATAGTATCACAGGAATTGGGACACTAACTTATATTGACCCTGAAAGTAAAATTTTTGGAGCCTTAGGACATGAAATTATTGAAGCCAATTCTAATAAAAGAATTGAAGTAAAAACAGGAACTATTTTTAATAGTACCATTACAGGAATTAATAAAAGTAGTGATGGAAATCCTGGAGAAAAGAAAGCAAACTTTAAACCACAAGAAGTTTATGGAACTATTTCTAAAAATACAGGGTACGGTTTATTTGGAACTTATAGTGCCAGTTTGCCAAACAATACTACTTATGATGTAGCAAATAAGAATGAAATAAAAGTTGGAAATGCCAAAATTTTAACTGTATTAAATGGTGATGAAATAAAAGAATATGATATTAATATTACAAAAATTAATGAATATAACAAAATAAAGAATATATCGTTTGAAATAACAGATAATGAACTTTTAGATAAAGCAGGAGGAGTTGTACAAGGAATGAGTGGGTCACCGATTATTCAAGATAATAAAATCATAGGTGCGGTTACTCATGTCATTGTTGATAATGTAAGAACAGGCTATGGGATATTTATAACTACAATGTTAGAAGAAGGCGAAAATTAAGCCTTTTTTCTTATGTTTGGCAAAATTGGCAAAAGAAAAGGGATTTACAGAATCAAAAAGAAATTATATTATATTACTAATTTTATATGAGGAGGGCAGAATAAAGTATATATCTAAAATGCAATAAAATTGGTTTTAATAGTTTAAAAATAGTTGATATAAATTCCTTGCAATTAAAAAGAATAATGTATGTTTTTATGAATTAGTGGTGTACTTTTGGCTTAATAAAATTATTTATTTTAAAGGATTTATTAATTTCGTGGTGCATTCCCATATCCTGTTATAAAATAAATTTTTTCTTTTTAATGTTTTGTTATAGTAATTATTTAGTAATTCAGTTATAATTATATTGTAATTATGATAAAAAATTTTAAAAAGAGGGGGATTTTATGTTAGATGTAAATTTTAATCAAATTATCGAAATGATTGAAAAACGAAAAAGTAATGCATACAAAAAAGTAAATGAAGAATTAATTTTGCTTTATTTGGAAGTAGGACAATTTTTATATGAACTTATCCAAAATGGAAATTATGGTGATAAAGTTATTGATAAAGCAGCAAATTTTATGAAAACTAATTATCCTACGATACGAGGTTTTAATAAGAGAAATTTACATAGAATGGTACAATTTTATAAAACATATAAAGATAATCAAAAAGTGTCAACACTGTTGACACAATTGAGTTGGTCAAGTAATTTACTAATATTAAGTAATACAAAAACAGATGAAGAAAGGGAATTTTATTTAAATTTAGCTATAAAGGGAAATTACTCTGTAAGAGAATTAAATAGACAATTGCAAACTTCTTACTATGAAAGATATTTATTATCAAATGGTGCATCACCTAAAAGTATTACTGAAATTATAAGTGAAGAAGATGATTTCCCAAGTACTAGAATATTGGATACATATAGTTTAGAATTTTTGGATTTACCAAATGAATATTCTGAAAAAGATTTGAAAACAGCAATTATAAAGAATTTAAAAAACTTTATTTTAGAAATAGGTAAAGACTTTACTTTTATTAGAGATGAATATCGTGTTCAAGTAGGTAATCATGATTTTTTTATCGATTTATTATTTTTTAATCGAGAGTTATCCTGTCTTGTTGCTTTTGAATTGAAATTAGGAGAATTTTTACCAGAATATTTAGGAAAAATGAATCTTTATTTAGAAGCACTTGATAGAGATGTTAAAAAGGAAAATGAAAATCCCAGTGTTGGAATTATTTTATGTAGTTCAAAAGATAAAGATGTTGTAGAATATTCACTTAGCAAGAATATGTCTCAAACATTAATATCTGAATATAAATTAAAGTAAATTGATAAAAAAATATTAGAAAAAAAATTAAGTGAGATGAAGCAAATTCTTGAAAGTGAAAAGAAAAAATAAAATAAATATGAAAATAAGGAGATGCTATGACTAAAAAAATAAGAAATGCTGTAAGAACCTTTTTAATAAAAGATGAGCAAGTAATCTGTACAAAATATAAAATAGGTAATGTTGGATATATTGATATTCCAGGAGGAAAAATTGAACTGGATGAAACTCCAAAACAAGCAGCTGTACGAGAATTCAAGGAAGAAACAGGAATCGATATAAGTGAATTAGAAAAGTTGGGGAAAATAATTGTAGAATATCCAGATAGAATTTATAATATGGAAGTATTTATTGCAACCCAATATAATGGATTTCCACAAGAATTTGATGAAAATGAATCATTTTGGATACCTATTAATAAATTATTAGAAAATGAAAATCGATATGCAATAACATTTTTACTTCAACCAGAATTTCAAAATGAATTAAAAAATAAGAGTATTAATATTAAATTTTTAGTGGATGCAAATCATAAAGTTTTAGATATTTCGAAAATTTAGTAATAAATTGTTTTGGGTATATACTTCATTCTAGGGGGGAGGGAGAGTATGTTAAAAGAATATAATAATTCACAAAAAGGTGAGATTGTTAGTATTGAAAGCCTTGAATGGTCTATAAGTGATGGAATTTTGTATTTTTATTTTGGAGAAGAAAAAAATATAAAAATTCCAGAAGGGACTAGAAAAGTTTCTAGTACAGTATTTTATAAAAAGGAATTAAATAGTGTTGTTTTCCCAGAGAGTTTAACCATTATAAATGATAGAGCATTTGCTAATAATCATTTAACAAAAGTAGAATTTCCTTCAAGTCTAAGTTATATTGGAAGGGACGCTTTCTTAAACAATGAGTTAATAGAATTAATTTTTAATCAAAATATAGTAGTATTCGGTGATGCCTTTTGCGGTAATCCTATACATATTATTAGATTGACTAAAAATGCAAGATATATAGATTGGAAAGATGATGAATATTTAGACACTGTGAGAATTCTAGAAATAGCCTCTTATAAAGAGCATATTGTTTTTTATAATTTATGCCCAAATATAGAAGTATTATATATAGATAATTTACCAGGAATTTCTTTAAGGCATTTTTTAAAGAAATGCTGCTTACGTAAAAAGAAAAATTTAAGGCATGTCCACATAAAAAACGAGGTATCATCACTAGAAAAACTAGCCATACAAGTCTTGTATCCTAAAATCACTTTTCTTTATGGAGATTTTTCTAACCTTTTAGAAAAGCCAACAGAAAAAAACGCTACACCTAAAAAGAATATAGATACAGAAATCCAAGAAAGAATAGATAAGATATATGAAATCTCTTCGTTACTAGATGAAAAAGAGAGAAGTGCTATTGAAAATAATATAGCATTGTTATTTCGAGACTATAAAAAAAACTTGGAGAATTTAAAGCCAAAATTTAATACACATCATGAAAATTCTATAACACTAAATCCAATAGATGCAAGAACTTTAAGAACAGCCTTACTAGGTAATTTAGATACCATTATATTTAATTTGTCCTGTTCAGATAATTTAAAAAAATTATTGAAAGACATTAAACAATATAAAGAATTAATGCATACACAATTAGAAACTGCTCCAACTGAAGCAGTATCTATTAAAGATCAAATTCGATTTATAATTTATGTTTATCAAAAACTGACCAATGTTAGTCTTGAGAACCAATTAAAAGATATTTTAAACGATTGTGGGAATAAAATCTCAAAAAAAATCATGCAAATGCTTGAAGAAAAAAGTAGACTAAGTTTAGAACTAGATGTCACAACTAATTTTGAAAAAAGGATACAAAATCTATATGATAAAGCCAAAAATTATCAAATAAAAGTAGAAACCTATCAAGAACTATTAGATAGTTTAGAATTAAAAAAGGACACCGATTTAGCGAAAGATATCAAAACGGCTTTAGAGATTATCAATTTATTTTATATTTCGGATAAAAATAGGTTTAATGAAGAATTACAAACTATAATTACAAATTATAAAAATAAAATAAAAGAAATTCTTTTTACTGAAAATACAGAAAATAAGGAAAGCTCTTCTGAAATCGAACTGGAAGTAAGAAAAGACTTACAACCACTTCTTTCCGAAATTTATCATTTAAGTCCAAAAGCAGTTTGCTATAATAAACTAAAAGAGGAATTAGAAACTTCTATGGAATACATTTATAGAGAAGATATTAAAATAACAAATGGAGCAATTCTAGATTGCCTAAAAGAAATAAAAGTGTTATTAGAAAATGAATATATAGACGAAGAAGGAAAAAGAGAAATCCAAAATGTGGTAGAAACATGTTTAAATAGATGGTATCAAGAACTGTACACTAATGAGTATGAAATTTTAAAAACTTTGTCTCCAAATGAAAACCAAGAAGAGATAAGTGCCAATATTCGTTTTGAATTGTTGGTATTAAAAGAACTTTTAACGATTAAAATGAATCTTGAAGATTATATTAAAAAGAGTGTAGATTACCAAAAAATTAGTGATGGAATTATAAGTGTTGAAGAAAATAATCCTTTTGTATTAAAAAATAAAGTCAAATTTTAGACTTTTTCTTTTTAAAAGAATAGGCAGAGAATAAAAAATTCTTTCTAATATAAAAAACTAATGCTAAAATACTAAATATTAAAGGAGAGGAATAAAATGGATGAAATACTAAAAAATGCTTTAAATAAAGGTGTGCCCGTTGATACGCCTATTCTTATTGATATTAATGAATTTTTAACTTTATTTGAAAAAGAAGAATTAATAAAAGAATATAGAGAAAGTATAAGTGATACTGTAAGTCAAATTTCCAATATTATAGAAATGTATAGTGGAACCTTTATGATCCCAACTTATGCTACACTAGCAACAGAAGATAATCAAACTAGAGTGTTACGTTTTTCTGGAAGTTGTTATTATTTGTCAATGGCCTATATTTTACAAGGAAAAAATTGCGATGAAATTTTCGCGGCAAATCAAGCAGAAAAAATGTACGAAATGTTAAAAAAGAAATTTATGACTATAAAAACACCCGAAGAGTTAAAAGAAAATTTTCCGATATTATATGAACTTTATCTAGACCGTTTGGAGGGGGATAAATGCCTTATTGAGTTAGAAAAATTAGTAAATAATCCAAACGTACCTTTAGAATTAAAACTGAAAAATACATCTAAAATTACAAATAATTTTAAAAAATATTATTCTAATTTTGATTTGAAAATGGAGACGGAATTTTCCAAAAATTTTACTTTTTCTCGATATTTAGCGAGGATAATAAAAGCACTAGAGAAACTTTTTTTAAATGCTGAAGAAATTATTGATATCTATTATAACCATATTTTAGATATCAATAGTTTCACTGAAGAAGAATCAGATAAATTAAATTTATATATTGCAGCCAAATATATAGAAGAAATAGAAAAACCAGAAACGAAAGATAAACAAAGATACTTATTTTACTTAACAAACTATTTTAAAGAGAATGTAGAAATGCAAATAACAAGAGTAAAAATAAAATTAAAGGAAAGAAAAGTAACTCCGATTACTTTATATCAAAAATATAAAGATTTACTTCTTAAAAATCCTGATTTACTTGCTGTTAATTTTTCTTATGATGATTTTCAAGATATGTCGAGAGAAGAAATAGAAGATTTTGTGGGGGCTTATTTATCTGAACTTCATGCAAATTGGGAATTACTTCCAAGTGATGATATTTCTATGGACAGAAAAATACGCTCAATTGTAAAAAGAAAAGCAAAAAATATGACAGAAGAAGAACGAAAACAAAAAGAAGAAAGATTATTAAATTTGTATATAGAAAAAAAGACATTTTTTGATGGAACAGATCCATATTTTCGAATTAAAGGAAAACAAACTTTTGATGGATACATTGGTTATATTTATTCGAATTCTTTAGTTGTTTTAGAAAGATATTATAAAGATGTGGAAGAAACGAAATTAATAGAAAATGAAGCCATTTATATATTACGAATGCAAGATTTTTATGAGTTATCGAAACACTCTAAGATTTATCTAATGGCAAGTCCATTATGTAAAAGAGTCTATCATCGAGGACAATGGCAAGAGCGAGTACTAAACTATATTCGTAAAGATATTGCATTAAATCCGGCCAAAGATACCCAAAAGTTAATCTTAGAGAAAAAAGTTCAAGTAGAAGAAAAGAAATTATGAATGTCAAAAAAGACATTTTGTAGTTTGATTTAGTCTTTCTTTAATTTCCTATTTTTCCTAAAACTATGATATAATTTTCTTATTTAAAGGAGAGAAATTTTTTATGGCAAAGATAAAAAAATTATTTTTTAGTTTATTTTTACTGTTTTTTTTGGTTACTCCCGTAAAAGCAGCCTCATTTAGTATGTCTGCTTCTACAAAAAATGTGGCACCAAATGGAACATTTACAATCAAAGTAGGAGGAGATTGTATAGGACGAGTAGATTTAAAAGTAACAAATGGAACTTTATCTACTAGTAGTGTTTGGGTAGAACAAGGATATACAAGTGTGAGTGTAAAAGCAAATGCTAGTGGAGTCGTTACTGTTGTTGCGACCCCTGTACAAGGATTTTCAGATGCAGATGCAAACCTGTATAATCCAGGAACAAGAAGTGTATCAGTAAATGTTACTTCTCCTTCATCCTCATCATCCTCTGGAACGACGAATCCTCCATCCTCTACTACTAAAAAACCAAATCAAACGGTAAAAAAGCCTGAAAAATCGGGAGACAATACATTAAAATCCCTTTCTATAAGTGAAGGAAAACTTTCTCCTTCTTTTAATAAAAATCACAGTGAATACACACTAGATTTATCTTCAAATATATCGGAAATTACGATTCATGCTGACACCACAGATGCAAAAGCAAAAGTAGAAGGAATTGGAAAAGTAAAAGTTAAACCTGGTAATAACGAGATTAAACTTATTGTCACAGCAGAAAATGGAACTAAGAAGACTTATACAATCAAAGCCTATGTAGAAGAAGTTCCAAATGTTTATTTAAAATATAAGAATGAAGAAGTAGGAATTATAAGAAATTTTAAAGATGTCACGATTCCTGAAAATTTTGAAAAAGAAGAATATACAATTGGAGACAATACAATTACTATTTTTGTAAAAGGACAAATTCAAATTGTGTATGGTATGAATCAAAAAAATGAGAAAAACTTTTATGTTTTCAATAAAGAAGAAAACAAATTAACAAATATTTTATTCCCTATTTCTTGGAATAATAAAATTTTTTATATTTTAGATAAAGACCCTGCAAGAGAAAAAGTAACAAAAGAAATGATAGAATTAGACAGCCAAACGTTTGATTGTTACACTTTTAATGAAAATCAAAATTATTGTTTATTTTATACTGTGAATGAAGAGGGAAAAGTAATAGAATATCTATATGAAAAAGAAGAAAACTCTATACAACTTTTTCCAGAATTTTTGACAATTTGTGATGTTGCAACAGAAAAGAACTCTCCTTTTTTCTTTATTTTAGTAGGAATTCTTTTAGTTGAAGTTGTTTTTGGTATTGGTTGGTTTATAAATAGAAAAAGGAAATTGCAAGATGAAAAAGCGAAATAAATTCTTTATATTACTATTTATAGGATTTCTTTTTTTTCCTTATAGTGAAAATAAAAAAGCAACTCTCAAAACCCAGTCTAATCAAAATGTCCTTGCCTTAGCAAAAGAAAAAAAATCTAAAACTTCGATAAAACAGTTAGCGGTATTTATTCGTTTTAGCGATAGTGATCAGAATGTCATTCACCATTTAGACGATAAAGAAAGTGTCTTAAATGCCTACAAACTTTTTAATAGTGAAGAAGCCATTGAAATGGAAAGCGTTAAAGGAAAAGTACATGTCCCATCTTTTAAAACGTACTATGAAAGGGAAAGTTATGGAGATGTATCCATTACTACTGAAATATTCCCTCAAGTGCAAGATAAAGTAACCTCTTATACCGATATTCATCCTATTGGTTATTATCTTCGATATAGTGATACCAACCCAATAGGTTACAAAACAAATGTAGAATTATTGCAAAGAGAAACTGAATTAATTAATAAAGCAACGTCTTATATAGAAAACATGGTGGTAACAAGTGGGGTTAAAGAAGAAGAATTAGACTCTAATGGCGATGGAGTCATAGATGCCATTACTTTTATTATCGAAGGGCAAGAAAATTTACCTTCTTCCATTGCTTTCAATGACCTTTTATGGAGCCATATGCGCAATAATACTGGAGTAACAAATACCATTCTTGGAAAAAGAGCCTCTATTTATACATTCCTTTATGCAACAGACTATAAAGAAGCCGCTGGATTATTTTCCTTAAATCGTGGAACCTATGGAACCATTATTCATGAATTTGGTCATACGCTTGGCTATATGGATTTGTATCGTCATGTCAACAATACAAGTCCCGTAGGATTTTATGATATCATGGGTAATACAATTGGCTC
>CAMYTM010000005.1 GCA_947297555.1 uncultured Mycoplasmatota bacterium
CTATTTTTCTTAACATTGTAAATCTTTCTTTATTATCCGTTGATTCTGATAGTTCTTTCAAAGCGAGCATAGCAGCACTAGAAATTAAGAAGATAATTCCTAAATAAAGTCCAATAAAAGTTGCCATGGCTCCAAGTCCGACACTTGCTTCATAAAGGGCTATTTTAGAAGAAACGCTAAGATTTGTTTTGGGAATATAGGGATGATGATTCATATCAAGTACAATTCTATTTTCTGTATTTTGTTTTTCTTCTTCTGTAATTCCTTTATAATTGGCAGTCATTATACTTTCTCTTTTTTCTAAACCATGCACAGCGTTATCTGGTATAATAAAAACTCCAGAATTAGCATGGGTACTATTCATAAAAATAAAACCATCTTTTACTTGCTTGTATTTAGGTTTGTATTCTCTCCCATTTACTGAAATCGTTGTATTTCGTTCCAACGAAGTGGTACGAATATCTATAAATTCTTTATAATCAGCAATTAAAATATATTCATCATCGTTTAATTCATATTCTTCTTTGGAAAATAAATGGGCTAGTTTATTATAATCACTTAATTTTATAAAAATTTCTTTGCTATCATAGTCAAGAAGTGGGTATTTATTTACAAGTTCATAATAATAAGTACCTAATGTATCTTTGATAGTAATATTAGTAACATAAAGATCTACCTCTATAATATCTTTTAAATATTCTTCAGGATAAAAATGTAAAATAGCGAGAGTATCTCTTAATGATATTTTAGAATCTTCTACCATTTTTTCACTAAAACGCCATGATTTTTTTACGTCTTCCTCTGTTAAATTTACATATTTATAAAATTGAATATCTGCGGGAACCATTGTTTTTAAATTCGTCGTCATAGAATTTTTAATAGATAAGGAAGAAGATAAGACACAAATTGTAATAAAAAGCATCAAACATATCATTGTCATTGACATTACTGTAGTATTAATTTTACTACTTATCTGGCGAACAACAAAAGTATTTAATCCGTGATAGTAAACTTTTTTAATACGCATAACAATACGCAAGATAAGTCCTGACAAAGACCAAAAGATAAAGAATGTTGCAACTGCTCCCATCATAATAGGTTTAAATATTTGAGAGGCTTCTTTTAATTCGCTAATTCCTCCTGTAACTAAATAATAAGCACGCCCTAGTACAAGACAAGATATGAAAAAAACCAATAAACAAAGATAAGGATTTTTAAGATGTACTTTTTCACTCTTTTTACTTCCATAAAGTAAGTCAATTAATTTACATCTATTGATATTTATGGTATTAAAAATCATAACCAGTATATACATGATACCAAAATACAGAAGCGTTTTTAGACAAGCAACACTTGAAAAAGTAAAGACAAATTTTGTTAAATTGGCTTCAAACATATTGGCAACCAATAAACTCATAAGTTGTGATAATATAACACCAAGACCTATCCCTACTACTAAAGAAATCATACCAATAAATAAAGTTTCCAAAAATAAAAGTCTTGCAATTTTTCGCTTGTTCATACCAAGTGTTAAATAAATTCCAAATTCTTTATTTCTTCTTTTGATTAAAAAACGAGACGCATAAATAATGAGGAATCCTAAAATAAAAGAAACAAAAACACTTACTCCTGATAGTATAGAGGTCATGAGTTTAATAATTTCTTTCGTTGAAGTACTCACATCTAACATTACAGTTTGCGAATCAATCGCGTTAAAAACATAAAATATAGCAACACCTAAAATAAGGGTAAAAAAGTAGATAGCATAATCTTTAATACTTTTCTTGATATTTTTTAAAGATAATTTACAAAGCATCATTTAAATCCCCACCTAATAGTGTAACAACATCAATAATTTTATCAAAAAACTCTTTTCTAGTATCTTCTCCTCTTCGAATTTCATTAAACACTTTGCCATCTTTTATGAATAAAACACGTGTAGCATAGGAAGCCGTAAAAGCATCATGCGTAACCATTAAAATAGTAGCAGACAAATTTTCATTTAAATAATTAAATCTTTCAAGTAACATACGAGCAGATTTCGAGTCCAACGCACCCGTTGGTTCGTCTGCCAAAATAAGTTTTGGATCTGTCACAATAGCACGAGCACTGGCTACTCTTTGTTTTTGACCACCACTCATTTGATAAGGATATTTCTTTAAGACATTTTCTATATCCAAATCACTGGCTACTTTCCTAATCTTTTTGTCAATCTCTTCTGCACTTACATTTTGAATAGTTAAAGCAAGGGCTATATTTTCATAAGCAGTGAGAGTATCAAGCAAATTAAAATCTTGAAAAATAAAGCCCAACTCTTCTCTTCTAAATCTATTTAAAGCGTTTCCTTTTAATTTGGTAATATCACTATCTCCTACAAAAATGTGGCCACTCGTTACTTTATCGATTGTGGAAATACAATTTAATAAAGTTGTCTTTCCTGAACCAGAAGACCCCATAATAGCAACAAACTCCCCTTTTTCTACTTCAAAAGAAATGTTGTCAATGGCTTTCGTCAAAGAAGAACGACTACCATAATACTTTTCTATTTTTTCTATTTTTAAAATATTTTCCATAAAATATTTCTCCTTTCACTCATTCATATTAAAGGAAAAGTTCTTATTTGTCGCATGTTTTAAGTGACGAAATATTACAGTTTTGTAAGATTATTTGACTACTTTATAAAACTCGTTTTTAGAAAACGTTATTGTTACTTTGGTAAATTCATTTTCTTCTGATTCAATTTCTATAGTATGTCCTAATTTGGTACATAAATTTTTCGCAATGAATAAACCCACTCCAGTAGATTTTGTCTTTAGTCTACCATTTGACCCAGTATAGGTCTTTTCAAATACTCTTTTAATATCACTTTTTTTGATACCAATTCCATTGTCAAGAATACGTAAGATTATTTTGTCTTTCTCCTCACTTGCCTCTATTTTTATATAAGAAAATATATTTTCTTTTCTATATTTAATACTATTGCTCACAATTTGACTTAAAATAAATTCTAACCATTTGGCATCTGTATTTATAAAAAAATCAACATTTTTTACTTGAAATTCTATCCTTTCTTCTAAAAGTTCATCTTTATTTTTTAATGCCACATTATTAATGATACTCTCTAATTTAGTTTCTTTAATTAAATAATCTTGTTCAGCATTCTCACTTCTTACATAATACAAAACTTGTTCAACATAAGCATCAATACGTTGTATTTGTTCAAGGATTGTTTTAGTAAACTTTTCTTTATGATTATGTGCCATTAATATAAGAAATGAAATCGGTATTTTAACTTCATGTATCCACATTTCAATGTATTCTTTAAAGTTAGTATTTTGTTCCTCTAAAATTTTAACATTTTCTGCCATAGAACGATTAATTTCATATAGAATATCACTTACTAATTTTCCTTCGTAAAAGGTAGGCTTTTCGATTGTTTCTAAAACAAGATAGGCTTTGTCTAAACGATTACTATTTTCTAGTAGATAGGTATAAAATTTTCGCTTGCGAACATAATCAATACATAAAATACCCACTACATAAAAAAGATTTAAAAAACTAATGACCACAATAAGACTTTTGTTTACTTTAAAAGCAAGTAAAAATAAAAGAGTGAAAACGTATATTCCTAAAAAGAAAAAAACAACATATAATTTATCTTTTAAATAAGAAGATATTTTCATGTTAGTATGTACCCTATTCCCTTCCTTGTTTCAATTGCTTCCCCATATCCTATACTTTTTAGTTTGTTTCGAAGTCTACTAATATTTACAGTTAAAGCATTGTCGTTGATGTATTCATTATTGTTCCAAAGATCCGTCATTAACTCATCACGAGAAACAATTCTATTTTGATTATTCAATAAATAATTCAAAATAATCATTTCGTTTTTCGTCAAGATAACTTCCATATCTTCTTTCTTTATAATTCCTTTTTGACAATAAATCGTTAAATCCTTATAAAGAATTGTATCCCCCAGATGCTCCATTCTTTTAAAAATGGCTCCAATACGTAAAAGCAAAATAGTAGGATTATAAGGTTTCGTGATAAAATCATCTGCACCATAAGACATAGAAAGCACTTCATCAATTTCAGTGGCTCTACTTGTAACCATAATGATAGGGATATCTTTCTTTTGTCTTATTTTTTGTAAGAGAGTTTCTCCATTTATATAAGGAAGATTAATATCTAAAAGAATTAAATCCGGATTATAATCTAGTATTTTTTGTTCAGCATTTAAAAAATCATCCAAAACATCACTTTCATATCCAGCATTATTTAGTAACTCTTTTAGTTCTTCACGAATCCTTTTATCATCCTCAACAATCATAATCTTTTTCATGAACCTTCACCACTTGTTTATAGTATAACATATCTTTAAAAAGTTATTTCTTACAATGTTGTAAGGTTTAAGGGGTATATTTCTTAAGCCTTCTAAAAAGTCTATTAATGTATGATTTTTGTCTAGCAAGTAAGCATTTTTTCCAAAAAATAGTACCTTGATAATCTTTTATTGCGTCATTCATTCCTATCTGTTTTTTAAAATACTTTTTATCAAATGTTACTTCTTACGTTAAAAATTTTACCCGAAATTCCAAGCGTTACGTTTTTTATCAACTTCCCCTAAAACTATCATTTTTTTAATACTCTTTACTATTATATATTACCCATAAATTGGTGATTTCCTTTTTTATCTTGTCATTTTTTTAAGAAATAGAACTTCTTTCTTCTTTTTTTCTTTCTAAAACTACAAAACTTTCTACATGATGCGTATAACTGAACATATCCATAATCAAACACCTTTTTAATTCATACTTTGTAGTTAGTACCCCCAAATCCCTTGCAAGAGTTAAGGGATTACAAGAAATATAAAGAACTTCTTGGGCATTACTTTCTAAAAGAAATTCGCAAGTTGCCTTAGAAAGTCCACTTCTTGGTGGATCAATTAAAATCATATCAAATGATTCCTTAATTTTTGAAATGGTGTTAAAAGCATCTCCAAGCATGGGAAAGACATTTTCACATTGATTTACCTTTTTATTTTCTACATTATCTAACACAGCATTTTGAACTATCTCAATACTATACACTTTCTTTGCTTTTTTACTTGCAATAATTCCAAGTGTTCCCACTCCAGAAAACAAATCAAGTACAACACTATTATTTTTAATATTCTCACTTACAAGTTGAAACATCTTACTTGTTATATAAGAATTTACTTGAAAAAAAGCGTCATAACTTACTTTAAATAAAAATCCATTCATTCGCTCATAAAAGAAATTTTGACCATATATCGTTTTATCATTTAGGACAATACCCACAATTTTACTCTCTAGGAATGTTTCTTTAGAAAAATGTACCTTTTCATTTGTTTTTATAATAAGAAGTATTTCATCATTGTAATTAGAGCGTATTGTGATACTTCCCTTTTTGATTTGTAATGTTTTTAGTTCTTTTAAACAAATATTGATACTTTCTTTCGCTAAAGGACAAGTTTTTATTTCAATTAATGTATGACTGCTACTTTCATAAAATCCTATTTTATTGTTTTCAATTTTTAATGAAAGTTTATTACGATAATGTTTAGGACTGGGATTTTCTATTACTTCTATACTCGGAAATATTATTTTTTCTTTAGTCAAAATATTTTCTACTTTTTCTTTCTTATAGTTTAAAGTATCTTCATACCTCATATGTTCTAAATCACATCCGCCACAAATAGCAAAATAAGGACAAAAAGGTTCCATGCGATAATGATTCTTTTTCTTATATTCTACTACTTCTGCAACGCTATAGTTTTTTGTTTCTTTCACAATCTTCTCTAAAACAATTTCTCCTGGAAGAGCATTTTTAATAAATGTAACTTTCCCATTTACATAGCCAATTCCTCTTCCTTGATGATCCATTTTTTCAATTTTAATTTCGTTCATACGTAAAACACCAACTTTATTCCTTTTATTTTTTCCCTCTTTTAAAATTATTATATATTACATTCCCTAATATTTCCATTTTTTTGTATACCAAATCGTTTTTAGTAAATACTAAAAATGGTGAAATATATGCAAGAGAAAACCTTAAAAAGATTACAAGAAGAATTTAAAAAAAATACAGATTTTATTGTAAAAAAAATCAAAACAAAACAGTTTAAAGAAATTTATGTCATTTATTTAGAAAGTGTTACAGGAAGCGATAAGGTAAATGATTACATCTTAAAGCAACTCACTTCAATTAATAATCTAAAAGGTGTAAAAAAATATGATATCGAAAGTATTATACCAGGGCCTAATACAGTCAAAATAAAAGAACCCGACCAAATTGAGTTTTACTTAACAAATGGTTTTACCATTGTTTTAACCGAAAAAGAAATTCTCGGTTTTGAAACGAAAGCCGATATAAATCGTAGCGTAAGTGTACCTGAAGTACAAAAATCCATTTATGGACCCAGTGATGCTTTCACAGAAAATATTCAGATTAATCTAGGGCTTTTAAAACGTCGTATTAAATCCAGTCATTTAAAAAGCGATGATTTAAATATGGGAAGGAAAACAAACACCAAAGTACAAATTTTATATTTTGATGATATCACAGATGAATCTATTGTTAATTCTATTAAAGATAAATTAAATAAAATTGATGTAGATGGGATTATTGACGCTGGAAATATAGCCAATATTTTATCAGAAGACGAAAAAACTCCTTTTCCTACAATTTCACAAAGTGAAAGACCTGATGTCATTGCAACTGCACTTTTAGAAGGAAAAGTTTGTGTAATGGTAGATACGTCCCCTTTTGTCTTAATCTTACCCTCTTTTTTTGCAGACTTTATCAATCCTGTTGTTGACAATTACAATCGTAATGTCAATGTAAACTTTTTAAAAATTTTACGTTTTTTTAGTTTTTTCATTACCATGATGCTTCCCGGAATTTATATTTCACTTGTAAATTATAATATGGAAACAATCCCTACAAGTTTGCTTGTAAATTTTGCTGGACAAAATGATGGCGTACCATTTCCCACCATCATTGAAGCCATTGTTATGGTGATAGTTTGTGAAATTTTAAGGGAAAGTGATTTAAGGTTTCCAAGTAGTTATGGAAGTGCCATTTCAATACTTGGGGCTTTAGTATTAGGAGAAGCCGCCGTTTCTGCTGGAATTGTAAGTCCAATCATGATTATTATTATAGCATTTACCTTTATCACAAGTTTAATTTTCACAGAACTTGAAGTTATCAATGCCATACGGTATTTTAGATTCGTCTTTTTAATTCTTGCTGCTATGTATGGTCTTTACGGAATCGCTCTTGCCCTTATTTACTTTTTAATCCATATTACTAGTGTTTCTTCAGCAGGAAAACCATATTACTATCCTATTGTACCTTTTGATTTTACTTATATCAAAAAAACATTATTTAAGGTGAAATATGTTAATGATACCAAAAGAAGCAAAGTGCTTGCTAAGAAAAACCAAATTAAGAAAAAGGTTGGTGAATCATGAAAAAAACTATTTTTATTCTTCTTGCTCTTCTATTTTTAACAAGTGGTTGTTATGATTACACAGAATTAAACGATATGGCCATTGTTTCAGGAATTTCTGTGGACTATGAAAATGATAAATTTGAAGTAGCCTATGAAATACTAAATACAATTAATCCAGAAGATAATCCAGAAGCCTCAAAAGTATACATCACAGAAGGGAGTGGAACCTCTCTTTCAGAAGCATTTTCAGATGCTTCTTTAGAAATTGCGAAAGTTCCTTATCTAGCACATTTAAAAACACTAGTCATTAGTGAAGAAGTGGCTAGAAATCACGTTAAAGAAATTATCGACTTTTTAATT
Organism: uncultured Mycoplasmatota bacterium; assembly: GCA_947297555.1. Taxonomy (GTDB): domain Bacteria; phylum Bacillota_I; class Bacilli_A; order RF39; family UBA660; genus MGBC108787. The sequence goes on from CAMYTM010000005.1 coordinate 7,838, forward strand.
CGTGATAACCATATACGTAATATTTTCTACTTAGTAATTGCGAAAGATACTTCAGCATTTGAAATCATAAACAACACAGATACCAACAATCCAGTTGCGAGTACAGCCATTGCCAAATTAATTGATAGTCTTCTTTTTGCCAACAATATTGCTGCAAATTTAAACTATGAAAAATTCATCACCAATATTATTGATCCTCGAAAAGATACTTACGCTTCTTCTATCGAAATTAAAAATGGAATCTTAAAACTTGGCCCTCTTGCCATATTTAAGGGATACAATATGCAAACCTTTTTATCAGAAGACGAATCGGCTACTTTTAATGTAATGAATGGAGATTCAAAAGAAATTCATTTTACAGTGAGTTGTCCAAATGATGAAGAAAATCATATAATTTTAACAACGTTTAATAACCCTAAATCCGAAATCAAAATAGACGAAAATAAAGTCAAAATTTCAACAGAAATAGAAACAAGAATAGTAGAAAATCATTGTAAAATGAATTTTAAAGAAATTGAAACTTATGAAAGGATTCAAAAAAAGGTAGAAGAAAAATTAAAACAAGATATGGAAGATGTAATAAAACAATCCATTAAATATGATAGTGATATTTTAAAAATCAAACAAATTTATTACCAAAAGAATAAAAAAGATGTTGATTTTAAATTATTAAGTTATGAATACGAAGCAAAAGCAATTATAAATAGAAATGGTTTAGTATTTGAGGTGGAACAATGACAAGCAAATTAGAAAACTTTTCAGTTCATTATTTTTTAACACGTTCCCTATTTTTAGGAATTGGTTTTTCTCTTATCATTGGACTTTCCAAGCAAGATAGCATTTTAGCCTTTTTATTGGGTTCTCTAATTGGATTATTTTTCATTTTTCTTATCAATAAAATTCAAAAATATAAAGGAGAAAAAACACTAAGTGATGTATTAAAAGAAATGAAAGGATTAGGTGTAATTTTAAGAATCATTCTTTTTATCTATGCATTTACTTTACTTTGTGAAGGACTTACCTTTATTCAGTTATTTGCAGCGTCTTTCTTTTTAATCAAAACTCCTATTTGGTTTATATCTCTTCCTCTTGCCTTGCTTTTAATTCGAATTAGCAAAAATGGACCTATTACTACTTTTCGAGTAGCCACTTGTTTATTCCCTATTTCTGTTTTACTAACACTTCTTTCATTAGGAGCATTATGTGGATATGCCAGTTTAGAAAATATCTCTCCTTTATTTGTAACCCCGACATTTGATTTTATAAAATCTGTATTTTATTATACAACACTATCTGTTTCTCCTTCTATTCTTTTGTTAGTTACAAATAAAAGCAATAGTACCGCCTCTTATCTACTAGGAAGTTTTACTTTAACCTTCAAAATGTTTTTAATTATTGCAATTGTAGGGCCAATACTTGCTAGTATTTATCGATTCCCAGAATACATTATATTGAAAGAAATTAAAATACTTGATTTTATTGAAAAAATAGAAAATATAGTTGCACTTTCTTGGATATTTGATGTCTTTATTTATCTATCTATGTCATCTTTGATGATGAAGGAATTGCTTTTTAAAAAAGGAAAAAATATCGTACACGCCTTATTTATAATTTTAAGTTTCTTTGTTTCATTTATGTTTATAGGAAAATATTATACTAATGAACTTATGATTTATTATATTTTTCCTATATGTACATCAGTAGTCTTTCTTATCACTATTCCCACATTATTTGGTTATTTGTTATATCGATATAAAAAAAATAGTTCAAAAAAATGAACTATTTTTTTAAATTATAGGTATCGTCTTCAAAGTTATCAAAAATATTATCTGTATGATTATTTTGGTTGCTACTATATATAGAAGAGATAATACTTTCATTAATGGCACCAGAGTTTCTCTTTGGCAAATCTACTCTTTTTGGCATTTCAAATGATGGTTTATTTGGAGTAACTATTTGTTGTTCTTCCAACTCTTCTTTCGTATCTGCTTCTTCTTTTGTTAAATAAACAGAACTAAATGGTGTCGATGCTCTTTTTACTGAATCCTCGCTTCTATCAAATATATTTATTTCTTGAGTCTCTTGTTGATATTCTTCTTCACGTGTTCCTTCTTTTGCAGAATTATCTATTATTCTTTCTTCAATTGCATCATACTTATTTAATACATCATCAATTGATTCTTCTTGTATCGGATTCACTTCTTCATTCATTATAGAATCTAAATTATAAATATCAGAAGATCTTAAAGGAATTTCTGGTTCATTAGTAATGATATCAACTGGTTCCTTTTGATTTATATAATCCGTATTTAAAACAATATTACTAGTAGCAAAAGGATCTATTTCCTCTTTAGGAGTTTCTTCAAAATATTCTAGTGTTTCATCTAAAATAGGAGTTTCTACTGTTTTTTCATCTGCTATTTCTTCCTCTAGATGAAATGAAGTTGGTGCATTATTTTCTAAAGATATAGTTTCTATCTTTTCTTCAATATTTTCCTCTATTGCAATTGGTTCTATTTTTCCAATTTCTAAATCCGGCTCTTCATTTTCTTCTATTTTTTCTACCTTTGGTTGTTCTAATGATTTATGATTTTCCAATCGTTTTTCATTCCTAACTTTTTCGTCTCTTTTCCCGAAAAATAAAATGACTAAAAATGAAAACGCTAATACAGTAATTACGATAAATAATCCAATTCCAAAATAATTATTACTGTAAAGTTTATATAGGAATTCCATATCCCCACCACCTTTTATTCTATAAATAAGGATACCATATTCTATTTTACAAATCAAGTCAAATTATTATGCTACTTTACGTCAAAAAAGAGGATTTTTAATTCTCTTTTTAGATTACATAAACTTATTCATTTGTTTCATTACTTGATTTACTTGTTTCTGACTTGGTTTTCTTCCCATACTACTCATCATGGCTTCAATCATTTTTTCGTTAATTGGAGGATTTTTTTGCATAAACTTTTTCATTGTGAAACGTGCTCCGAAAAAACCAACTAATAAGCCAACTATAAGGCCAATTAAAATTAACAAAATGTCATGTAACATTTCCATTCCTCCTTTTCTACTTTTATTTTACTAAAATATATATGCTTTTTTAAAGTTTATACTGCTAGTTTTTCTAACCAAAAATAATCTTTATTTTCGAAATCACATAAAAAGAGATTTTTTATAGTTTTTAAATCATTTAAAAATACTGGTTTTATAATAGTACTAACTAATAATAAATAATGATTACGAATAGTCAGTTTTGATTCCTCTTTTTTATAAATATTATTTACTTGATGAATATTTTTAAATTTTGTATAAAAATAATTTTCACGATAATTTTTAAATAATTGAATATCCAAAGATTTACTATCCAATTTTTCTACAAGTTTATAAAACAAATCTATTCCACGGCTAACTTCTTCTTTATCTAAATTATAAATAAAATCTAGCAATCGAAATAATTGATAGGGATTATTTTTTGTTAGAGTTGCATATTCGTCTTTGATTTTAAAAATATAGAATGAACGCATTTTACTTCACCAAATTTAGTATAACGAAAAGAATTTGAAAATTTTGTCGAATTAAGAAAAAAGAGTTACTTTTTTATAACTCTCTTTACAAGTTTGATATCATAATTACATACCTCTACTATTTTTAGAAACATTTCCAACGAAATTTTATTAGAGTCAGTCTCATATCTAGAATATTGTTGTTGCGTTATT
>CAMYTM010000006.1 GCA_947297555.1 uncultured Mycoplasmatota bacterium
CACAAGAGGACGTGCCATTGTCGAAAAATTAAAGAAAATCATTCCAAGACAAATGTTTCAAGTACCCATTCAAGCAAGTATAGGTTCAAAGGTGATTGCACGTGAAAACATCAGTGCGATGAAAAAAAATGTGTTAGCCAAATGCTACGGTGGAGATATATCACGCAAAAGAAAGTTGTTAGAAAAACAAAAAGAAGGAAAAAAGAAAATGAAAATGCTTGGAAGTGTAGAAGTTCCAAAAGAAGCCTTCTTAAGTATTTTAAAAGAAGAAGGAGAGTAATGTATTGATGTATGGAGAGTAAAACCGTTTGTATAAATTCTTGAATGTGGCCAAGAAAGAGAATAATGTAGCCTTAGTAGAAGAATTACAAAACAAAATTAAAACACATTTAAAATTAGTAGATGACACTAATATTATTCAAAATATAAAAAAGAAAACATTTAAAGAATTAAGTGAAGAAGAATATGCAGCAATCGATAAGTGTGAAAATCAACTCGCAGCAAAAGACGATTTTTATGCTTTCAAAATTCGAAGATACGATAGAAAAGTTGCAATTCGTAATCCTTTTCGAACGAATTATGAAAAAACTCTGAAAAGATGGTGAAACGTATGGAAGAAAAATTAATAGATAAAATTGAAAAATTCGTATATAATGACAATAAAACCTTAATAGATATAGGGAAAATGCCAGGATTTTCTGGTTATCGCGTAAGAAAAGAAGTAGATGCATTACTACGAAAAGATAAGAAAAGATATGACGATATAATGAATCGTTCAAGAGAAAATGCAGGATTAAAACAAATTCAAATAAGAGCAAACAAACCATCTTCCGTAAATTATAAAGAAAGGTTAGAAAAAATTGAGCCTTTCATTTTGGATGGGAAAATTAAAAGTGAAATTACAGAAATAACAGGTTTAACTCCAAGTCAAATTCATGATACGATAAGAGCATTGAATCGACCTAACACGGGTATACAGGATGAAGAAAAATACGCTATTTTAACAAAAAAGATAAGAGAAAATGGCGAAGAAAGAAGCAAACCAAAACCAAGAATAAGCGAAAACGAATACGAAGAATATTTGGATAAAATAGAATATTATGTAAACAATAAGTGCTCGGCAGAAGAAATCCAAGAATATCTTCATATAAGTGATTATGAATTCAAAAAGATATTAAATTCTTTAAATATGGAAGGAAAACTCAATAATCCAGAACGTTATGAAAGAATAAATACCCAAATGGGTCAAAATGCAATGGAATCTCAAATAGAAACGACTAGAGATACACTGGATTTTTTATACCATGAAAAAAATCAAAGATTAGAAATAACAAAAAAAGTGGCAAATGGGGAAATTTCTGTATTCGAGGCTGCCAATCTATTGAATTTGAAATTATTTAATTATTTCTTATATATTCTAAAATTAAAAGAGGAAGAACTTAAAAATTCTCTTCGAATAGTACTAGAACCCTATGGCGTTTTTATAAATGAAAATAGTCCTAAAAGTTTACAATCTAAATCTTTGAACGCCCAAAGAGAAATTGTTTTGATGGCTTTAACATATCGAGTATCCTATAAAACCGTTGCTAGAATGTTTGGTGTTTCTTTAAGAGATGTTATAGAAACGTTTAAAACGTTTGATGATTATATGTCTAGTTTAGAATGCTTGTTTTTTGAAACCTGGTGTGAAAGTGAGATTTTTGAAAAAAAGGCAAAAGAAAATGCAAGAAACTATTGGAACAAGCGAAATGTTTTAGTAAATGCTTCCAATAACTCTTCGAAAAAGATAAAGCAAATGGAGGAAGGTAAAGAAAAAGAAATCGAAGAAGAAAAACTAGAAGAAATGAAAAGAAGATTAAAAGATTTACGTATAGAAGTTTATGATACGTTTATTCCAATATTAAAATGCAAAAACGCAAGAGATTATACAGAAGAAGAACAAGACTTAATTGCAAGATATGTCCTTAAGTATTATTATTCTTTTCGAATATGCGGAAAACAATTGGGTATAGATAGAACTACTTTTTCAGATTATATCAAAAGTTTAGCAGCACGAGACCCTATATTTGCAGAAAAAATAAATTATTATGAAAGTATAAAACAAAATCGAAATGATTATTATCTTGAACAAAATAGCAATGAAATTTCAAGGGGAGGGGGTTCTAAATAAATTCCATTTATTTAGAATAGTTTATGAAAAAAGAAATCAATGTAAAAGAGTTAAAAGAATTAGCCAAAAACGCCCAAACCATCGACGACTTGTATGCTATAACTTTTCAATTATTAGAAAGCGATATGTCTGATAATGAAATCTGTTCTATTATAAATAGCATTCATTTAACAGAGGAAGTAAAACAAATTATCAAACAAGAAATAGGAGAAGAGAAAGAAGAAATTTTAAGAAAATAGTGAGGTAGTAGTATGGAAGATGTAAAAAGTGTTTATATTCATATTCCATTTTGCAAAACAATCTGTTCTTATTGTGATTTTTGCAAAGTTTTTTATCATGACAAATGGGTGTATGAATATTTATGTTGTTTAGAACAGGAAATAGAAGATATATACAATAACGAAGAAATCGAAACGATATATATAGGAGGAGGAACTCCTTCTTCATTACCAATAAAACATTTAAAAACACTTTTTTCAACATTAAAAATATTTCATACATCTCATTTAAAAGAGTTTACTTTCGAATGTAATATAAATGATATTACGAAAGAACTCTTAGAAATGTTAAAAAATAACCATGTCAATCGTCTTAGTATTGGCATTCAATCTTTCCAACCAGAAAAATTAAAACATATGGGAAGATGTCATACCTATGTAGAAGCAAAAGAAAAAATCAAATTGTGTAAAGAAATGGGATTTACGAATATTAATATTGATTTGATGTATGGTTTTTCCTTTGAAGACAAAAAAAGCATAAAAGATGACTTAAAAAAAATTCTATCTTTAAAACCAACGCATATAAGTACATATAGTTTGATAATTGAAGAAGGAACTCTTTTACATCTAAACAAAACGCCACGAGTAACAGAAGATGAAGACGCAGAACTTTACGAGGTAATAAGAAAAATGTTAAAAAAAGAGAGGTTTACTCATTATGAAATTAGCAACTTTGCTTTAAAGGGATATGAATCTTTGCATAATCTAGGGTATTGGAAAAACAAAGAGTATTATGGATTTGGACTGTCTGCTTCAGGGTATATTGATAAAGTACGTTACACCAATACTTATTCTTTAACCAAATACTTAAAAAATGAGTATACAGGTGAAAAAGAACTTTTAACGATGCAAGATGTAATGGACAATCATTTAATGCTGGGGTTTCGCCTTATAAATGGTTTTAACATACACGAATTTGAAGAAAAGTATCAAGTAAAACTAGAAAAAATGTATCCCATAAGACCTTTACTAAAAAATGGTGATTTAATTTTAAAAAAAGGCAATATTTTCATAAATCCGGACAAACTATATATTATGAATGAGATTTTACTAAAAATGATATAGAGGGTGAGGATTTGAAAAAAATTGCTTTTTTAATTGTAGTATTTTTATATTTTCCAATAGGCGTCCATGCAAGTGATTTAGTATTAGAAGAACTTACTATTAAAAATGGTACACTTAGTATACCATTTGATAAACTAAATAATGAATATACAGTGATTTTAGAAAAAGATGTCTTACAAATAGATTTAGAATACAAAACAAAGGAAGGCATAGAAGTATTTGTGAATGACAACTACGATTTAGCCAATAATTCTGTTGTTACCGTTTTACTAAAAGACGAAAAAAATAGTGTAGAATATCACTTGCAAGTATACAAAGAAGAGGAAGAAAAAACCATAAGTACCTTTTTAGAAAGTCCCCAAGTACCCTTAGAAACAAATTTTATGTTTGAATATAAAAATTATATTATTCCAATTACCTGTTTATTTTTAATTTTTATCGTCTTTAAAATCTTGTTTCATAAGCACAAAAAATAAGTCATCTAATATATTATATTAGGTGATTTTTTTGAAATTAATTGCACATCGTGGTTTAAGAAGTAAAACCATTAAAGAAAATACAATGGAAGCATTTAAAAATGCCATTCAAAACGATAAAATAAATGGATTTGAATTTGATATAAGATGTACACTAGATAACCAATTCGTTATAAACCATAATGCCTTTATAAAAACAAAATTAATTAGACTACATACCTATAAATATTTAAAAAAAAGATATAAATTACCATTATTACAAGAAGTACTTGATTTAGATACAGACAAAATTATGCTTGTCGAAATTAAAAATCGTTATTTACCTTACCATAAACTTTTAAAAATTTTTAAAAAATACCAAAATAAAAATATATATGTAATGAGTTTTCATAATAAAGTAATCGAAAAATTAAAGAAAAAAAACTGTACAGCAAAACTTGGAATATTAAATTATATCTTGAATAGCGAATCCGACTATGATTTAGACTTTATTTGCCTTTTAAATAATTTAACCACTCCACACTTAATCAAAGAATATGAAAAAAGAAACGTAGAAGTATTTTTATATGGTATTCTAAATGAAGACAACGATTTATGGTATGAAAATGGCACTTATATTGTAGATGAAGTAACAAAAAAGTAGCATTGTTTTTTTAATTTTTGATACAATTATTATAGGAGGGACTAAAGATGCAATATTATTTAATTTTAATGAGGGATTTGTATGTATTCTTGGGAATTAAAAAAATTTATAGAAGATCATGATTATTATTTAGGCGGTATTGATTTAGAAAAAGTGATTTCTTTAGAAGAAAACCCTCAGTTAACAAAAATTACTTTTGATAAAGAAAGTAATCTTTATAGACTTCAAGATAAATATGGCAATAGTTTTTTATTTACGGCTATGAATTATGATGAAGCCTTAGAAAAAGGATTAGTTAGAAAATTGAAGAAGTGATAATCTAAGAAAGTAATTTGTTTTGCTTTCTTTTTTTGTAAGGTTATGTATAATAGAACCAAGAAAAAAAGGTGATATTATGAACTTATCAGAAACAAATTACAAAGATATTTTATTAAAATATAATAAAGAAACGATTGAAAACATGGTCTTTTTAAAAAAAATGTTTGTAGAAGATACAAAAAGTGATATTGGCCTCGTCTTTGGAGGTATTTCCATGATACCGTATAGATTAGAAGAGGCCATACGATTATATAAAGAAGGTTTAATAAAAAAGATTTTAGTAACAGGAGGAATAGGACGATTAAATGTAGATAGAATTACACCAGAAGCCATAAAAATGCAATATTATCTTGTAAACCATGATATTCCAGTAAATGATATTATCATAGAAAGAGAAGCCAAGAACAGTTATGAAAATGTAAAATATTCCCTAAATCTCATAGAAGAAAAATATTCTTTAAAAAATACAAGAATTTCTTTAATCACTTCAGACTTTCATATGAAAAGATGTATGCTTATGATGGCTCAGTTTTTTAGATTTTGCAACTTATACGCCACAAAGCGTTAAAGATGGAATAACAGATTTAGAACATTGGAAAAATAGTTTGCTTGGAAAACGAGTCATTTACCAAGAAGCCTTACTGTTAAGTTATTATGCTAAACACCATAGAATAAAAGAAGAAACATTTGAATTTGTAAAAAGAAAACGAAATTTCTAGTAAACTGCAAGTAAAGAGACTTGCAGTTTTCATTGTTTACCCATTTTCCAAACAAAAAACCTATGATATAATGCTATTTATAGAATAAGGATGTGAGAATATGCCAACTGAAGAAAAAAAAGAATTTGAAACAACCAAAGAATTAGAAGAACTAACCGACTTAAATAATCAAATCTTAGAAGTAAATGAAAACCCAGTAAATACGCAAAAAGAAATACAAGAAGACCAATCGGGAAGTGAATTTTTTTCTAAGCCAGAAAAAGGAAAGCGAAAAGAGAAAATCAAAATTTGGTGGAAAAAAAGAACAAAAAAACAACGAATTTTGCTTATTTTAGGAATGGTAGTATTTATAATTTTAATAATAATAGGAATTATCTTTTTAGTGTGTTCCTTAAAAAAAGAAGAAGAGGTACCTGCGCCAGTTCCCGTTATTGTGCAAGAAGAAAATTATCGTTATGAAAATGGTGTATTAAAATTCTTAAACAAAAACAAAGAAGAAATTGGTTCTTATACATGCGAAAACCAAAATGAAGAATTATGCTTTGTATCCTATTATAGTATGGAAGATGATTTTGATGTCGAAAAGCAAATTTATCAAAATAATGAGCCAGTAAAAGTGAGAAGTGCGATTGTAAACGAAACTTTTGTATTGATTAACGATAATCCTCGCAAGGAAGATGAAAAAATAAAACTTTATAACATAAAAGAGCAAAATATAGCAGAAGAATACCAACTTGTCAAAAAAGGAGAAGATGGGAAATTAATTGTTAAAAATAAAGAAAATAAATATGGATTAATAGAATTAACTGAAACAGCATCTGTAACGAAATTAGAATACAATTACGATTATTTGGGGTATGTAGAAAATGAAAAAAAATCGTATATATCTACTCAAAATGAGCGTCATTTTATTATCGATGAGACAGGGCGCAATTTAAGTAAAGCCATCATAGGAGACATTAAGAATATAAATGCTAATTATGTAAAAGTAAAATTAGATAACGGAAAATATGAAGTGTACAATTATAACAATCAAAACATATTTAATGAATCTTTTGATTATGTAGAACTTCATGAAGACTATGCGATTTTAATTCAAGATACCCAAATGTTCTTAAAATTTTATGACAAGAATAAATTAAACGAAGATGCTATCAATTTGAAAAACAGAGATTACATCAAAACGAATATTTATGATGAAGAAAACAAACTAATCGAAACAAAAGAAGCCTACACAGTAGAAGAGAATAACGATATAGTAAATATTACCATCATAAACAAAGAAGACAATACAGTCGTGCGTGTAAACAAAGCAGAAGGAATTTTAAATAAATCTTTAAGAAATATGAATTATTTTGATGGAAAATTATACATTTATAGCAACACAGAAAAAACAAACCTTTTAGGAACTTATACTTGTGCGAATAAAAATAATGTAAACAGTGGAACGACAACCCTTTCCAATTGTACTTTGGCTCGTGATACAATATTAGAAGACAATGACTATGAAATACCTGGGGCAGTAGGAGTCATTCCAATCTTTAATGAACGTTTTATCTTTATTAGTGATAATCCTGATTTAGTAAATGAGTCTAACAAAACCATCGTTTTATACGATTTAAAGAAAAGTAGCAATTTAGGAAAATACCGTACTGTAAATACATATTCCTATACTGGAACAAATGATATTACATTCTCGACAGTCACAGATTTACAAGTCGTTGCCCAAAACCAAAGTGGTAATTTTGGAGTAATCAAAATTAATTTATCCGAAGTAGTAGGGCACATTGGATTTAATTATAGTAATATGGAAAGATTAAGAGATTACTATGTTGCAAAAGATGCCAATGGCTATTTACTATTATCTAAAAGTAATGGTGCTAGTGTAACAAGTGCAATTCCATATAAAATTAGAAATTATAATAATAAATATGTAAAAGTAAAAAGAGATGATGGCAATTACTATATTTATGATTATGAAAACAAAACTGGAAAATCCATAAATACAGAAGGATTTAAATATGTAGAACTTTATGACAACTATTTTGCTGGAGTAAATACTAACAATCAACTAGGCGTTTATACTTACAATAACCCTACAAGAAATATTATTAGTGGAAATACATTGATTCCTTTAAATTTAAATTCTTATTATGGAAATGGCATTCTAGCCTTCAAAATTAATGGCAATGAAATATTAGTAGGAACCCTAGCAAATTCCTATATCCCGGCTGATCAAAAAATTGAATACAATAGCGAGTCTTAAAAAGGAGAAGAAAAATGCAAAATAGAAAAGCAACGTTAATTGTAATTATTGTTTTGTTGGTAATCTTTTTGCCACTTGCGATTTTTACAACCACCATGCATATGAAAAACAAAACCACAGTAGTAGACAATCCAAATCATGAATTTTTCTATAATGGAAAGTTATATTTTTACAATAATGATATATTATTAGGAACCTATACTTGTGAAAGTGACGATTATTGCGATTATGCCATTTCTAGAAATAATTTTTCTTATGATTTAGCAGAACATAAGGTAGAATCAAACGAAAAAATCCCTTTAATTAATCATCGTTATGCCTTTTTAATGGATACTTCAATTACACAAATAAATGAGGCAGAAATCATTTTATACGATTTAGAAACAAAAAAGGAACTTGGGAGATATGCTGATGTAAAAAATTATGGAATTGGAATTGACCATAACAATTACTTAGTAAAAAATAAAAATGGTTTATGGGGAGTTTTACAATTTTATGATGGAGTAAATTTAAAGATTCCTTTTACCTATGATTATATAGCCCTTGCCGATCAAATAGAAGTCACAACCAATCTTATTATGTCCGATACTTTTTCCGTACAAAAAGATGGAATCTGGTACTTAATAGATATTAATAATGATAAATTGACACAAGATTTTAATAGTGCAATCTTTAACTACAATAAGGAATATGTTATAACGAAACAAGACAATCTAATGAATCTCTTTACTTATAACGGCAATCCTGTTTTATCTGGAACGTATAAGTATTTGAATTTTTTCGATAAATATTTAGCAGTAGTCGATAATAGCGATGTATTCTATTTATTAGATTTAGCAACAAAAAAAGAAGTAACAAACCGTCATATGATAAAAGATACAGCAGATTTAAAATTCGAAGTATTGAACAATCGGATCATCATTTACTCTGGAGAAGAAGTAATGGAAAGTGTTGCAATTCGCTAAAAAATAGGATAGAATAAAAAAGAAAAAAGCAAAGAAACTGAGGAGTACATATTGATTATTACAAAGAGAATTTATGGTTGGTGAAAATAAATAAATAACAATATGGAAGGTAGCAGTGGAGCCAGAATTCTGAAAAAGAAAAAGTAAGAATTCTCGTTACTCTTAACGTTAAAAGAAAATGAGGGTATACAAGATTTGTATAAAATAAGGTGGTACCGCGGGAAAACTCGTCCTTACATGATAAGGAGGAGTTTTTATTATGTTAGATTATGAAAAAGTGGTAAAAGAATTTAAAAAATATTTAGAACGATTTGATGTAAATAATGAAATGATGGCTATGAAAATTAGTCATAGTTATCATGTTGCCAATCTTGCAAACATTTTGGCAAAACGATTAGAACTAACGGAAGAAGAAAAAAATCTTGCCAGAACAATAGGGCTTCTTCATGATATTGGAAGATTTGTTCAATATGAAAAAGAGCAAATGTATAGTGATGTGAAAACACATATTGACCATGGAAAAGTGGCAGTAGATTATCTATTTAAAGAAGGTCATATTAAAGATTTTGAAATTCCAGAAAAGTATTATCACTTGATAGCAAAAGCGATTTATAATCACAATAAATTAGAAATAGAAGAAAATTTGAGCGAAGAAGAATTGTTATTTGCTAAGTTTTTAAGGGATATTGACAAAATAGATATTTTTAGGCAGCAAGGAACTTCAATAGAAAATTGGGTATACAAGGAACCTATCAATGCCAGCGTTAAAAAAAGTTTTGATGAACATCATTTAGTTAATATGAAAGATGTAAAAAATGATACAGAATATACCGTATCACAAATTGCTTATCTTTTTGATATTTATTTCAAAGAATCATTTGAATTATTAGAAGAAACAGATAATTTAGAACTTTTCTTGTCTACAATTGAAGTAGATAAAGGATTAGAAAATGAATTTGATAAAATAAAAATGGACATAAGAACTTATTTAAAGGAAAGGATAAGTGATTAAATGGTAATAAAGAAAAGAAAAATATTTTTATTAAATAATGAACAAAAAATATTGGTATTTATAGACTTTGAAAAGACCAATTTTGCGCCACAACTTTATTTACCTTTTTATGGCCAGATTTTCGATATAAAATTGGAAAGATTTGAATATGTAACGGAAATTAAAAGGGAAAGAGAACGATTGGAAGCAGTTAATAATCGATTAAAAAGAACAACATATACTGTTCAAAACTTATATTATACAATAACTTGTGAATTGACAAAAAATATGAAAATGGATATAAATAATTTTTGCTTAGAAAATGGATTTATTCCCGAGTTTTTATCTATTGAAGAAATTGAAGATGCATTATGGTTTGTAAAAGAAAATTATGAAGAAGCAAGAGAGCAAGACTCTTTAAAAAAATCTTTAAAAGTTTTAAAAAGAAAGTTAGATTATGAAGAATATTAATGAATGGAGAAAGAGAATATGTTAGAAAAAAAATACAATCATATAAAAGTAGAGGAAAATAAATATGAATATTGGTTAAAAAAAGGCTATTTTAATAGTGGGAATAAATTAAAAACACCTTACACGATTGTGATACCACCACCAAATGTAACAGGGCGTCTTCATTTAGGACATGCTTGGGATACCACATTGCAAGACATTTTAATTCGTTATAAAAGAATGCAAGGTTATGATGCTTTATGGCTCCCTGGAATGGACCATGCTGGCATTGCAACCCAAGCCAAAGTAGATAAAAAAATGAAAGATATGGGTATAGATCCTCGTAGTATGGCTAGAGAAGAGTGGCTAAAAAAAGCCTGGGAGTGGAAAGAGGAATATGCTCTAAATATTCATCACCAATGGGCAAGGCTTGGCCTTTCTTTAGACTATAATAAGGAAAGATTTACACTAGATGAAGGGCTTTCTAATGCTGTAAGAAAAGTATTTGTAGACTTATATAACAAAGGATTAATTTATCGTGGAGAAAGAATTATCAATTGGGATCCAGAAGCAAAAACAGCCCTTTCTAAAGAAGAAGTCATTATGAAAGAGGATAAAGGTGCTTTTTATCATATAAAATACTTTCTAGAAGGAAGTAATGAAGAATATTTGCGTGTTGCTACCACTCGTCCTGAAACCCTTTTTGGGGATATGGCTGTTGCTGTAAATCCTAGTGATGAACGCTATCAAAATTATATAGGAAAAAATGTGGTTCTACCTATAACTAATCGTTTAATACCAGTGGTTGGAGATATTCATGCAGATCCTAACTTTGGTACTGGGGTTGTGAAAATAACACCTGCACACGATCCTAACGATTTTGAGGTAGGTCTTCGTCATAACTTAGAAAGAATCATTGTAATTAAA
>CAMYTM010000007.1 GCA_947297555.1 uncultured Mycoplasmatota bacterium
ATTAGACTCTACCCCTCTAATTTTGCTTTTTTTAATTTCAAAATCTTCAGGCAAAACTGCACCAGGGAGAGCAACGATTACCTTAATCCCCTTTCGTACATTAGAAGCACCACAAACAATTTGGGTAGTCTCATCATCACTAATACGAACCTTACAAACATGTAAGTGATCGCTATCTGGGTGACTCTCACACTCTAAAACCTCACCAATCACTAATTTATCTATATGATTCGTAATCACTTTTTCAACATTAATTCCAGCTTTCGTAATCTTAACCGCTAATTCTTGTAAATCCTCATTTGAAATATCAACGTAATCACTTACCCACTCTAAACTAATCATTGCTCTTCTCCTCTCTGTCGAATACACTTACTTCACGTAAATCGGTTTGATAAAAGGTACGAATATCGTGAATGCCATATTTTAGCATAGCAAGACGTTCTGCTCCAAATCCAAAGGCAAATCCTGTCCATACACTTGGATCATACCCACAATTTCTTAACACATTAGGATGGACAATTCCTGCTCCGCTTACCGTAATCCACCCAGTATTTTTACATAAACTACAACCTTTTCCTTTACAAACAAAGCAAGAAATATCTGTTTCCACAGATGGCTCTGTAAATTGATAATAACTTGGTCTAAATCTTGTTTCACAAGACTCCCCAAACAACTTTTTAAATACAACATCCATAGTTCCTTTTAAATCAGATAAACTTACCTCTTTATCCACCAAAAGTCCTTCTATTTGCATAAATTGATGAGAATGAGTAGCATCATCATCATCTCTTCGATAAGTCTTACCAGGACAAATCATACGAATTGGAGTATCACCACCAGCACTCAACATCGTTCTTGCTTGCACAGGAGATGTTTGACTACGAAGCAATATCTCTTCATCACGCAAATAAAACGTATCTTGCGCATCTCTTGCTGGATGTCCTTTGGGAATATTTAGAAGTTCAAAATTAAACTTATCCTCTTCTACTTCAGGTCCATCAACAACATCATATCCCATAGACATAAAAACACTTTCTACTTCTTCTATAATTTTTTCTAAAATATTAGGAGCCCCCACAGGAATTTTTGTTCCAGGTAAAGTTATATCAATTTGTTCCCTTTCTAGTTTTTTATTTAATTCTAATGTCTCATAATATTTAATTTTTTCTTCTATTTTAGAACTAATCTCCGTTTTTAATTCATTTAGGATTTTACCAAATTCTTTCTTTTCTTCATTATCTAATTCTTTTAAATGAGTAGTTAATTCACTTACAGGCCCTTTCTTGCCTAAATATGTAACTTTGATTTCATTCATTTCTTTTAAATTTTCTGCCTTACTAATACTTTCCAAGGCATCACTTTTTATTTGTTCTACTTTCTCTTTCATTTTCTTTTCCTCCAATCTGAAATTTAACATAAAAAATCCCCTACAAAATATTTTTGCAAGGGACGAAAAACACTCTTCCGCGGTACCACCCAAATTCTAGAAAAGAATTCTAGCACTCATTTAGATTTAACGCATACATTACGAATTAAACTCAAGTATAGCGAATTTCATTGTATTCTTATCTATGGATACTTACAGCCAACGGAATCCAATCTCTTTTTAAGAAATAATACAACTACTTAAAATATACTTTCAAACATTTTATTAAACACATTATAGCACAATTCTTTAGATAAGCAAGTTAATTTTGTCTTACTATTTTCTACATCATACTAAGATTTTTTAATATAAATATAAGTAATATTTCCAATTTTTATTTTTTTCTTCTTAATCTTTGAAACATCTATATTCCATTTTTCAGAAGAAACAGTAAATTGATACATAGACTTTCCTGTTTTCTTAAAATCTGTTATATAACCAGAAATATATTTTCCTGATGAAAACCAACCAGAATTAAACCACTTTTTATTCTTTTTAGTAGTAAATTCTATATAAAAATCTCCATTTTCTTCTTTCCAAACCCCACGTAATTTTTTATAAGTACTCAGAACACTATTTTTTTCTTTAGAATTTGAAGACTTTATTTGCGCAACTTCTTTTTTTCGATTTTGTACTTCTTCTGATTTTTTTTCAATCTTCTCCTCTAATTCATTTTGAATACTTTTATTTTCTAATTCATAATTTTGAATCGAATTTTTAATAGTTTCTCTTAATTTCTGTGAATCCATATCCAAAGAAAAACGTAGACCTTCTATTTCTTCTAAATCCAATTTTAAAAGCAATTCTTCAGACTCAGAAAAAGAGACAACATTTCCAAACATATCTTTAACAGTGGTTCGATCATCTTCACTAAAAATATATTCATATCTAGGGTGTTCCTTGTCGATTACCGAATCCTCTACTCGCTCTTTTATTTCATGAGAAATAGATTCAAAAAACTCTTCCTCTTCATGATACATATGAAGATAATAATCCCCCTCATTCTTTTCCATATTGTATAAAAATTCTATATCAACAGGTTTTTCATAAACAATAGAATTTACTTTTTTTTCAGCAATAAAATAAACATTCGCATACTGTTTCCCATTAATCTGATACCCCAAAACCATGACTGGATTTTCAACTTCTTTTACAGAATAAAACTTTATAGTATGCTCTTCTGATTCCTCTGGTAAAACAATTTCTTCTTTCCTATCTAACAAATAAGTATAATACATTTGTCCCCAGTCTTCTTTACTATAAGTACTCTCTATCCAAAAACGAGAAAAAAACATAATTCCCAAAACAATAAAAAAACTAACGAAAACAAAACGAACAGGATAAATTCTACTTTGACTTTGCTTCATTTTCTTAGTTGATTTTTCAGATTTCTTTTTTATATTACCCATAAATGACGACCTCTACATTTATTTTTATGCGGTCCCCATTTTATTCTTTTATGTTTTTATTAGAATTTAATTTTACTATTTAAGTTTAATAATAGAATCTAAATAATATGCCTCTTCATTCTTTTTAAATTGATATTGATATCGATTTAATCTTCTGGCATTTTCTCTAACATCATTTTCCGTAACACCAGTTACTTCTGGTTCATATAAATTATCAAAAATATAAAAACTATTTTCACTCTCATTATAAATAGTTGCATTTGTGATAATGTATAATACATCTCCTTCTTCATACATATCTTCTATTTCTTCTAAAATCTTATTATTAGACGTTTCACATTTATTATTCTCTGCGGTATAACGATCCTTGTCTTCACTATATTTAAAATTCAAACAATTATAACTAAAAGAAGTTGGCTTATAATTTACTAAAGAACCAAATAACGCCTCAAAAGCATTTTTCAACTCTTCACCCTCAACGGTAATATTTACAGAATTTGTTTTAATACTCTTAGAACTTAATGAATTATAGGCTAAATTTAAAAGAATACTAGATTTTATTTCGCTTACCTTGCGATCAGTACTATATAAATAATAAGCACTTACACTATCAGCGTTCAAAGAAAGTTTAGTTTTCTCAAGCAAATACCCATAATGTTCAATATACCAATCTTTATCTTTCACAATCTTTTGTACTTGATCCTTATTTTCACCATCTGTATTATTATTTTCAGGCACCAAACAATTTCCATTTCTTTCACATTCAGATTTCATAAAATTAAAATATTTTACGTCATATAAACAATATCCAAAATACAAAATAAGAGCCAAACACAACGAAATAATGACATCTCTTTTAAAAATAGAAGCATTCTTACCTTTTAAAATACGTTTTTCTTCCTTTTTGACAAGGTCCGCCACTTCGCTATTAACATCTTCTAAAAGTTCTACTCTCAAATCCTCTTTATATTTTTTAGTGTTTTCCATAATAGAATTTTTAATTTCTTTATTTACTTCACTTAATACCTTGTCTTTAATTTCTTTTACTACATCTTTTTTGATAGTTTCTTCCTCTTTTTTTGATACTTCTTTCTTAGGCATACAAATCCCCCTCTTCCTATGGCGTATTATACCATAAAACCAAAAAAAAAGCACTTTTTTGTGCTTTTTCTTAGTAATTTTCCGCTTTAAGTTCCATGAATGCTTGTGGATGTTTACAAACAGGACAAACAACAGGTGCTTTTTCTCCTACATAAATGTGACCACAATTTCTACAAATCCAAACACACTCTTCGCCTTTTTGGAATACCAAATGATCTTCAATATTAGAAACCAATTTCATGTATCTTTCTTCATGATGACGCTCTATTTCCCCTACCATTTCAAATAGGTTTGCAATATCACTAAATCCTTCTTCTCTAGCAGTACTAGCAAATTCTTTATACATTTCTGTCCATTCATAATTTTCACCAGTGGCAGCATCTTTAAGGTTAGTTAATGTATCTGGTACATCTCCATCATGTAATGCTTTAAACCAAAGTTTAGCATGTTCTTTTTCATTATT
This sequence comes from uncultured Mycoplasmatota bacterium, assembly GCA_947297555.1. Classification (GTDB taxonomy): domain Bacteria; phylum Bacillota_I; class Bacilli_A; order RF39; family UBA660; genus MGBC108787. The sequence goes on from CAMYTM010000007.1 coordinate 4,400, forward strand.
GGCCGTTTCTTCAAAAATAGCAGCAATTTGTTCATAACCTTCTTTTTTTGCTTTAGAAGCATAATATGTATATTTATTTCTTGCTTGACTTTCACCAGCAAAAGCCGCCATTAAATTTGCCTCTGTTTTACTTCCTTTCAATTCCATTTTATATACCTCACTTTCATAAATATTATAACGATTATAAGATTTAAAGTAAAGTGAAATTTTTATAGATTATCAACTTCTCAAAGGACTTTTTTGAAGGCCTAAAACCATTTCACCTTCTTGATTTAATTGTGTATCATATCCTTTTAAAAAACGAATATAATCTTCTTTAGAGTAATGAGTTGTATAAGAAAAATCCTGTGTTTTTTCATAATATAATCCATTACGATATGAAATAGCAAAACCATCTAAATATGCCTTGAAAACATCATCTGTTAATAAAATAAAACCATTCTGGATAATTTCTTCGGCTATGCTTTTCCTATCTTCTTGCATTACCATAAAAGTCCCCGCATAATTAGGGAGAAGTAAAGGAACACCTATTCTTTCTAACAAACAACGTTTTAATAGAAAAAATTGACTATAAGTACAATCTACTAAATAAAATTGAAGCCATATTAATTAGCCAAAAATGTCGTGTAGATCGTATTGAAGAAATTGCTGTTGAAAATCAAGAAGAAATTATTCATGAATTTTTAATGGATAAAGAATTTGACAATTCAAATATCTATAAAGATAAACTTGACTAAATAAAGAAAGAGATTAGAATATTTTACAATTCTGATATTTTAATTGCTACTGAAAAAGGGGCTAAACAAAATGCTACCCAAGTGGCTAAAAAAATGCAAGAAAAAGCATTAGAAGAAATTAAGGCCTTACAACAAGACTTATAGACTGTTTTTAAAACAAAAAGAAAAAGCACATCAAAATTGTGCTTTTTATAATTCTTCTATTTCAACTACTTCTGGTTCTTCATGAATTTCATTGTAGTCCCCTATCACAAAAGTATTTTCTTCTGAACCATTTTCACCATCTTCTTCTTTAATTTCTACTGGTGAAATTTCAATATTATCAATTACAGGCAATTCATCCATAACTGTATTAGAAGTTATTTCATCTAACACATCAGCAATAGATTCTTCTTTTGGTGAAATGGAATCAACAACTGATTTTTCTTTAAAAGAAGCACCCATATCCATTGTACCTAAAGAAATCTCAATTTCATCGTAAATCTCACTAGGAGTTTGTCCATATTTTTGACGATGTTTAATATTCTTAACTGCAGCATCTAAATCCTTTAATTTTTGTTTATCATTTTCTATTGCCAAAACATCTTTGGCTTTACTTACATTCTCAAGCAAGAATTCCATCTCACGAATTTCTTGTTTATGTGCACTAATTTCACTCTCATATTGTCGAATAGATTCAGTTTCTAATAAATAAGCCTTATTTACTAACACCTTTTGATCCATTTTATAATGTTCAATAATATTAAGAACATCTTCTAATTCTTTTTGTTTTCGATCATATGCAGCAGATAAAATTGCACGCCTTTTTGGTGTTTTATCGTCATTTTCTGTTTCAATAATAACTTTATATTCCGCAAGTTCATCTTGTAATTGACTATAAACTTCCATCGTATTTTGTAAATGCATAGTTAATTCTTTAAATTGAACATTATCAATATTCGTAATCTCTTCTTTTGCATTCTTGATTTTATTTTCTAATAAATTAATTTCAGAATTCAAATACTTAATTCTTTCATCGATTACTTCAGTATCTCCGCTAGAATAATTTTTAGTATCAATTAAAGATGCAAACTCATCTCTAGCATTCGTCGCTGCTTCCTCTTCTTCTTGTAACATTGCTGTTAATTCATTACTACTTGGAATATCCATATAAGGTTTAGAACGTACAATCGTAACCAACTCTTGAATCTTGGATAAAGCATTTGCTCGATCATCTCTCATAATAAATTCTTTTGCTTCACTTGCAATCATAGCAGGATCTGTAATAATTTCTAATCTACGAGTTTCTAAAGTAGAAATTCTCCTTTGCAACTCTTGCATACGTTTATCATCTTGCTCTTTTAATTCTTCATCTACATAAGAGGTTTGACTACCCAAATTGTTTTTTGTTTCAGCAAGTCTTGACTTTTCGTCCTCCAATTTTTGATTCATTTCTTCCATCGCCTGATTTAAATAATTCAAATTATCTAAAGCATCACGATCTTTTTTCTCTAATTCCTCTAAATGAACATTAAGATTTTTAGCCTTCTCTTCTTCTTCTTTTAAAACGGTTTCATAATATTCTTTCGTAGAGAGTTCAATTATACTTACTAGGCGATTATGAATGGTATCCATATATTCATTACTTAAATGAATTTCATCTTTTATTTTTACAATTTTATTATGTAAATTGGCTTCATCCTCTAGAACAGAATCAATTTCTTTTTGTAATTTTTTTATTGCTTTTTCTTGCTTTTTTATTTTGGCCTCTAAACTAACTTTAATGTTTTCATCTACTTGTTTTTCACTAATTTTAAAGTACTTTCCGCCTTCTTTTGATTCACGCAAAACAACAAGTTCATCTTTCAACTCGCTAATCTCTAATTCAATTTCTTTTAATTCTGCTCTTGCAGTATCTACATTTGTTGTTGATTCTGTCATTTCAAACAAAATGCCAATCTTCTTTAGTATCCCAGTTTGCATACTCAAGCACTCCCTTTTATTCTTATACTATTAACAGTTTAACATATGCAAATGCAATTTGCAACAAAGAAAAAGAAGAGAATTGTAAAAAATTTACGCCAAAGAAAAAAATCTAGATTTAAATAATCTAGACAAAATTTTTCTATTTTTCTAACACTTCCATAACGCCTGGAACCAATTGTTTCTTACGTGACAATAAATCTTGTACAAAAAAACCTTGATGAAACTCAACATTATCAAATACATCGCGAACTAAATTCTCACTTTTTCGATCATAAAAGACATAAGAACCATTTTTTTCAATATCTGTAATTAAAGTAATTACAATATCAAATTTACCACTAGCAAGATCATCAATTTTATCAATAAAATTATCCATATCAGAAGCAATATCTTCATAATCCATCGTAAATATTTGGCTAATTCCTACCATTGTTTTATCCACTCTAAATGTTTTAATATCTTCTTCAAGTAAATCTTCTGCTTTTTTCCCTTTAATAGAAAATCCTGCTTTTACCATTTCATGGCCATACGTATTTACATCTACACCAGAGAGTTTAGCAAGTTCTGTAACTACTTTTCTATCTATATCTGTCGTTGTAACTGATTTTAAAAGAAGTGTATCTGATAAAATAGAAGATAACATAATCCCAGCAATTTCTTTAGGAATTTTTATTCCACTTTCCATATACATATGATAAAGAATGGTACAAGTACAACCTACTGGCATACTTCTAAAATTAATAGGAGTAGAAGTACCAATATTTAACAAATTATGATGGTCTACTATTTCGTCTACTATAGCCTCTTCTATGCCATCTACACTTTGACCAAATCCATTATGATCAACTAGCATAACATGTAATTTTTCAAACTGGTTTACATCACTAATTTTTAAAAGACCTAAACATTTTCCAGTCTTATTGATAACTGGATAATTCGTATGACCAAACTTTTCTGATAACTCTAAAAAATCAGAGCGGTATACCGTATCCTCAACACATACAGGATTTGAATTCATAACAATTGTAGAAATATAATTAGCAAGAATTAAATTATTAGAAGTATGATACGTATCTAAATTTGTTCTCACAATACTAACCTTATTTTCTTTAGCCTTTAAAAGTAACTCAGTATCAACAGAATGACCTCCTGTAATAATAATAAGTTGCACTTTAGAATCAATAGCATACTCTAAAACTCTATAACGGTCTCCTACTATCATGATATTTTGAGAAGTTAAAGTTACACTTTCTAAAATAGTCTTACTTTGATAAGTTGCCGCCACAATACTACCATCAATTTCATCTTGAAACTTCAAAAGAACTTCCCCACTAAGGACACTCACAATATTTTCTATATTGGTTTTAAGTAAATCTCTACTACCATTAATCAATTGTTTAGCAAGTTCTTTTAACGTAACTAACCCTTTTAATTTCTTAGATTCATCAACAATACAAATTCCTGTTTCTTTTTCTTCTTGCATTAATAAAAATGCATCTTTAATAGAAGCAGAAAGAGAAGTAATACAATTTTTATTGTATTTCATATTACGAACTTGCACCTTCACATCATTTAAGTATTCAGGTTCTTTTACTCCAAAATAATTTAAAACAAACTTAGATTCTTTATTCACATGTCCTAAAACTTTTGGCACAGTATTATAACCCAAGGCATTTTTTAAATAAGACAAACTAATACTTGCGCATACACTATCTGTATCTGGTTTTTGATGTCCAAAAATATACGTTTTCCCCATAAAATACACTTCCCTTTTTTAAACTTTTGTTAGTATACCACAATTTGGAAAATTTACAAGTTTTATTCGCTTTTCATCTCAAACAAAACATTTCTAAGTTCCATAGCACGTTCAAAATCTAAAGCCTTTGCAGCATCTTTCATTTCCTCTTCTATCCTTAACATTAATTTTTCTTTCTCTTTTTTGCTCATCTTCACTTCTTGTTTTTTACCATCTTGCACTTCATTACTAATAACTTCTTTAATTTCTTTTTCAATTGTTTTAGGCACAATTCCATTCGTTTTATTATAAGCCTCTTGAATCTCACGACGCCTTGCAGTTTCTTTAATCGATAAATCCATCGCTTCACTTATAATATCAGCATACATAATAACATGACCATTACTATTCCTTGCAGCACGACCTATCGTTTGAATTAAACTTCTACTACTTCTTAAGAACCCTTGTTTATCAGCGTCTAATATACAGATTAAACTTACTTCAGGAATATCAAGGCCTTCACGTAACAAATTAATCCCCACAACACAATCATATACTCCCATTCTTAACTCTTGAATAATTTTTAAACGCTCTAAAGTTTTAATCTCACTATGTAAATAAGCCACTTTAATATTCATTTCTTTTAAATAATTAGTTAATTCTTCACTCATTCGAATCGTTAATGTGGTAATCAAAACTCTTTCATTCTTTTCTTTTCGTATATGAATTTCATTAATAATATCATCAATCTGACCCATACTAGGTTTTACTTCAATGGTTGGATCAAGTAAACCTGTCGGACGAATAATTTGTTCCACATATTCACTATTCGTACGTTCAAGTTCATAATCACCAGGTGTTGCAGATACATAAATAGCCTGATTAATTTTACTTTCAAACTCTTCATACTTTAAAGGACGGTTATCCAAAGCACTTGGAAGACGAAAACCGTAATCTACAAGAGTTTGCTTACGCATTCTATCTCCATTATACATTCCTCTTACTTGTGGTAACGTTACATGTGATTCGTCCACAACTAATAAAAAGTCCTTAGGAAAAAAGTCAATCAAACAAGTAGGAGTTTCTCCTTCTCCTCTTAAAGCCAAATGTCTAGAATAATTTTCAACCCCGCTACAAAAGCCAGTTTCTTTAAGCATTTCTAAATCGTATAGAGTTCTTTCACGAAGACGTTGTTCTTCCAAAAGTTTATTTTGACTCTTTAACTCTTCTAAACGAAATTCTAATTCTGTCTCAATTCTTTTTATTGCTTCTTGCATTTTTTCATCACTTGTCACAAAGTGGCTTGCAGGAGATATTGTAACTGTTTTTTTGTTTTGGATAATAGCACCTGTTACAGAATCAAAACTATAAATTCTCTCAACTTCATCAAGAGATAACTCAATTCGAATACCATTGGCATGCTCATTTACAGGAACAATATCAATAACATCTCCACGAACTCTAAACGTTCCACGGTGAAAATCCATGTCACTTCTCTCATATGTCATATCTACTAACTTGTTAATAATGGTATTACGACTAATGGTATCCCCCACTGTTAAAATTAACATCTTATTAATATATTCTTCTTTTTCTCCAATACCATAAATACAAGAAACACTAGAAACAACAATCGTGTCCGAATTATTAATTAAAGATGATGTTGCTGCATGTCTTAACTCATCAATTTCATCATTTATGGAAGAATCTTTTTCAATATATGTGTCACTACTAGGCACATAGGCTTCTGGCTGATAATAATCATAATAACTTACAAAATACTCTACATGATTCTCTGGGAAGATCTCCTTGAGTTCCGCATATAACTGTCCAGCAAGTGTTTTATTATGTGCCAAAACAAGGGTTGGTTTGTTCGTTCTTGCGATTACATTTGCAATTGTGAAAGTCTTACCAGTCCCTGTTGCACCCAGTAAAACCTGCTCTTTTCGGCCATTTTCAATACCATGCACCAACTTAT
>CAMYTM010000008.1 GCA_947297555.1 uncultured Mycoplasmatota bacterium
AACCGGGCGGTCGTAGGTTCGAGTCCTACGAGGTCCACCATTTTAATGCGGGCGTGGCGAAATTGGTAGACGCACTAGACTTAGGATCTAGCGGAGAAATCCATGGGGGTTCAAGTCCCTTTACCCGCACCAGTAGGAAATACCTTCTAACTTTTAAATTAGAAGTTTAAAGTGAAAATCAACTTTTTAGAAATAGATTGTTGATTTTTTTAATGAAAAAACAATTGGTGAATCTATATAAGAGTAAAAATTTAAACAAAAAATAGACAAAAAAGCCCAACTAATAATATTTTAAACTAAGGTCACTAATGTACTACAAAAATAAAAAAATGTATAGAACTCAAATCGATAATGATATAATGAATAAAAACAATAAATTAAGAATACACAAATTATCCTTAAGTAATCTTTTTCGAAGATAAAATCATATAAGAAGATAATACTTATTAATATAGCAATTGAAATAAAAAAAAAGGAATATTCATAAAAAAAAGTTTAAATACTCTTTTTGGATTTGGTAATCTTTGATTTTTTAGGCTTTATTTCTTGTTTTAAAGTATCACGAATTTCTTTTAATAGGGAAATTTCTGTTTCCTTTATTACTTCCTTTTTTTCTTCTTTTCCTTTATTCTTTCTTCCAATTCTAGAAATTTCATTAATAAATTTAACAAATAAAAATATACAAAAAGCAACAATGAGAAAATCTATAATATGTTCAATAAAACTCCCGTACATGATTTTCGCATCTCCAAATTGAATCGAAAGATTACTAAAGTTAATACCTCCAAGAATCATACCCATAATAGGCATTAAAATATCATTTACTAATGAAGAGACAATCGTACTAAACGATCCACCAATAATAACACCTACGGCTAAATCCACAATATTTCCACGTGAAATAAATTCTTTAAATTCTTTTATCATCTTTGCTACCTCCACACGTATTATAGCATAGTGTTTCTCCTTTTTATGTTATAATGAGAATGAAAGAAGGAATACATATGGAATATTTGGACATTTACGATGAAAATGGGAAATTTTTAGGAAGTGAAGAAAGAAGTAAAGTACATAAAGAGGCCTTGTGGCACAATACTGTTCATTGTTGGCTTTATGATTCAGAAGGAAATGTGTACTTTCAAATCCGAAAAGACAAGAAGAAACTTTATACTACGGCATCTGGGCATGTAAAGAGCGGAGAAACTATAAAAGAAGCCTTTGGTCGTGAAATTAAAGAAGAAATTGGTATGATGTAGACTATAATAAAACCAAATTAATAGAAATTAATAAATTTATTATGGACCGTGAAGAAAATGATGGCTCTATATTTCGAGATAGAGCATTTGCAAATATATATGCATGTCTTTTTACTGACAATATGGAAGAATTTGATTATCAGACAGAAGAGTTAGAGGGCATTGTCAAAGTTAATGCCAAAACTACATTAGAAATTTTAAAAGAAGAAAAGGGAAGTTTACCAGGAACAAAATGTTATAAAGAAAATAATGAGGTTAAAGTAATAGATACTACTATATCTTTTGCAGATTTTTTAGTAAACAAAGGAGAAACAGCCATTACGAAATATGGAGAAGTATTAAAATTTATTATAAATGAAATTGACATCAAGTAAAAAGAAGGTATAATAAATTTTGCTTTTGAGTAAGTGATTTAGATGTACATAAAATATATAGAAACAAAAGAAAAATCTTTGGTTTTTAATGAAAAATAAGAAATAACAAAAAGAAAAACAACAAAGAATTTAGGGCTTATTTTAAAACAAGAAAACAAAATTGAGTTAATAGAAAATCAACTTTCTGAAAATGAAAAAACAGTAAAAGAGAGCAAATCTAAAATAAAAAGTTTTAAAACAAAAGCAATATGGTTAACGCCTCTTTGTACCGTTACTGCTCTTCTTGCAGGAGATGCATTTCTTGTATTCAATTTTATTGTTCTACATATAGAGTCTACAAAATTAGAATCTTTTTTCTTAAAGCATGATTTAGAAAAAGAACAAGAAAAATTAATTAATTTAAAAGCCAACGACCAACCTTTAGAATTAGAGCATGATGAGGCAAGTTTTATTTACATTGACAATCAAGGACTAAGAAATAAATACCGAGAATATTTGATGAAACTTTCTTTTTATGGGGAAAGAATCAAAAAGTATAATAAAATGTTAGAACAAAATCATCAAAAATTAGAAACCGAAATGAGTAGAGATGAAATTGATGTAGATTTGTTGGAAACGTATATTAGGAGCAGAAAGAAAAAGGAAAGAGGGTTTTTATGAAAAACAAGAAATATGAAATTCAAAATAACACAGTGATTGTGTACGATAAGAAGAAAAATAAAACGGAAAGAATAGCCACTTCTAATGTAGAAGATATTTTAATTCAAGAAAATAAAATTGATGAAATGAAAAAGAAAATAGAGAAATATACAAAATTTTTAAAGGAACACCCTGATAATCAATTATTATTTAAAAAAATGATAAAGTCTATTCTTTTTCAATCGCTTTTAACTATTGCTGCAAGTAGTATTGGAATTTTATTTTCTGTAAGATTCTTATTTCAAACTTTTCATATTCTAATATCTTATCAATCTTTATTGTTTATAGTAGGAATAATATTGGTTAAAATTATAAAAGATAGTAAGAAAAGTTATAAGAGATATGTTAAATCTGTTGAAAAAAAAGATGCCATAAGTGCTGCTTTGTTTTACTTACAAGAAACTTTGCCAAAAGAAGAGCGAATTTTATATGAATTAAAGGAAAATGCTCAAGTGACATTTGTTTCTAATGAAAATAAAGAAAAAAGAAAAGTACATGATAAAATCGCTTTAATGAAATTAAAATTTCAATTAAAAATATGGAAAAATTTAGGAGTTAAATATCGAAAATATTTAAAAAATAGTCATAATGGCTATTTGAGTGTAGAACAAAGAGTAGATTTAGGTAAACAAGGGTTACAGGATGAGGAACTTTATGAAAACTATTTAAGAGAAATGAAACGTAAATTAGAAATGAAAAAATTTTAAAAGGAGAGAAAAACAATGAACAGAGGATATGTTATAAATGATGATATAGCAATAGTTTCCAATGAAATAAGAGAACAAGATATTAGAGAAGCAACGTTAAATTTAAAGGAAGTTCTTGTAAAAGAAAATGAAAAAGAAATGCTAGAAAAAAAGCAATGGTGGAAGAAAGCGTCATGATTTTAGCCATAGTAGGACCAACAGGGGTAGGAAAAACAAAACTTTCTATTGAACTAGCCAAAATTTATAATGGAGAAATTATTAACGCCGATTCTATGCAAATTTATGAAGGGTTAGATATTGGAACAGCAAAAGTAACCAAAGAAGAAAAGAAAGGTATACCTCATCATTTATTAAGTATAAAAACTGTAGAAGAAGACTACACTGTATTTGATTATCAAAAAGATGCAAGAAAAAAAATAGAAGAAATTAAAGCCAAAAGAAAAATACCTATCTTTGTCGGGGGAACTGGCTATTATTTAAAAGCCGCTCTATATGATTATCAATTTGTTGAAGAAGAAAATAACGATACAAAAACATATGAAGAACTTACAAATGCTGAACTTATAGAAAAAATAGATGCGTTTGAATATGGAATTGTCTATGATAAAAATAATCGAAAACGTTTAATTCGGCTTTTAAATCGTTTAGAAATTGGCGATGTTCCTACTAAGAATGATTTTTCACTTTTATATGAGGACGTCATTTTTATCGGACTTACAACAGATAGAGAAACCTTGTATAAAAAAATAAATGAACGTTTTTTTAAAATGCTTATTCCTTTAATCGATGAAGTAAAACCTTTTTGTATCAAGAATATAAAAACAAAAGCCTTACTGACCGGAATTGGTTATAAAGAATTTTATCCTTTTTTTGAAAATAAAAAAACACTTACTGAAGTAGTAGAAGAGTGCCAAAAAAATTCTAGAAATTATGCAAAAAGACAATATACTTGGTTCCAAAACCAAATGGATATTCAATGGTTTGATGTAAATTATGAAAATTTTAAAAATACAATCGAAGAAGTAGTAGAGTATATTGAAACCCAAAATAAAAAGTAATGTAGTTTTAAGCATTACTTTTTTTCAGTTCTGGATAAATTCGTTCACTGAAAATATGTTCTGTTACCACGACATCTCCTTTATCTGCTTCTATAAGTTCATTAGAAGAAATCAAAAAATATTTATGTTGTAAATAATCTTTTCCATCATCACTAACTGGATCATCCCAAGTTAAGTCAAGATGTAACCATTTGTTATCTAAGAAAACAGCATTCCATACATGGCCAGAGATATCTTTTTGCATAAGTTCTGTTGCTACTTTAAAATTCTTAATCTTCATTTTTTCTAAGAAAAGAGCCATAGCATCTGTATAGCCGCTACAAGTAGCGAATCCTTCTATTAAAGGACCATAGGCTTTATAAGAATTGTAATTGGAACTATCTTTATCGTTTCTTTCAATATCATACTTAGAATTATTCACGATATAATCATGAATAGTTTTAATTTTATCATAATCTGTCATTCCAGTCGTTATGATTTCTTGATAAATTTCATCGACCTTTTGATTAATTTTTTTTATTTCTTCTTCTGTATATAAATAATTGATGGTAATATTAATTTCCCCGGATTCTGAAATTACCGTTTGAATATTAGAAAAACTATTGTAAGGGTGAACAAAGTTGTTAATATAAGTAAGTGTTTCTGGATCGTCGCTAATTTTTTCAACATCTTTTGTACATTCTTTGTATTCGCTAGGACAATAAAAAGTAAAAGTTTTATAACCGCTATTTGTTATCGTATAATAAATATTTAGAATATCATTATAACTAAGAGGAGCAAAATGACTAGTATTTTGTACAAATAAAAAATCATCTGTTTTTTTATAAGTATTTGCATTCGCAACAACCACTTCAGGATTTCTCTCTAAAGCAACCGATATTCTATCCGAAATTTCTTCGATATGAAAGAAAACAAACCCAACCGCCAATATACACAAAAGAGGAATTAAATTTCTTTTTATTAGTTTCAAACGTATCACCTTATTTATTTTATCATTAAAAAATGAAGTATGCTAGGTATTACTTCATTTCTTTAATTTTATTTGATAGTCTAGATTTTTGTCTAGCCGCCGTATTGGATTTAATTAAGCCTTTGCTAACAGCATGGTCAATATTTTTTTTCATATCGTTAAATAAAGAGTTTGATGCTTCTTTGTCTCCCGCTTTAATGGCAAGGTCACAATTTTTAATTAAGTTTTTTACTCTTGCTTTAAGTTCATGATTATTCTCTGTTTTCTTTGCAATTACTTTTACTGCTTTTTTAGAACTTTTAATATTAGGCATAAAAATCTCCTTTCTTAAATTCACTAACAATTCTATCAAAACTAAGAGACTTTTGCAAGTATAACCCGTTAAAATCCTATGCGAGTAATTCTAAAGTTATGTCTCATACTAAAAGTAGGAGGAAATTTTATGAAACAAAAACTATTTTTAGATGTAGGAATTGATAAAATTGATGCAAAATACAAATTGGACGAAAAAAAAACAAACTGTTTTAAAACTACACACTATGTGGTAGCAAAAGAAACCAAAAAGGAAGTAAAAAAAGAAGTGGGAGATTATTATGTAATCCAATTTACATATGAAACATTACTTACAAAAGAAAATATTCTTACAAAAGAGGTAGAACGTATTTTAAAATTATTATTAAAAAAATACCAAAAAACAAAAAAAGTTCTAGTGATAGGACTTGGAAATAAAGAGGTGGATGGGGATGCTTTAGGGTGTATTACCACAGAAAAAATAGTGGCAACCAATCAATACCATGATTTTCTAACGCTTCCTAAGATTGCTTTATTTAATCCCTCTGTCACGGAAAAAACAGGAATAAATTCTTTTAAACTGATTGAAATGGTAGTGGGAGACTTAAAACCTGATGTCATTATTATGATCGATTCTTTAGCAACCAAATCAGAAGAGTATTTAAATAGTGCCATTGAAATTAACGATACAGGAATTATTCCAGGAAGTGCCTTAAATGCTTCCAAAGAGATTTGCTATAAAACATTCGGAATTCCGGTTTTGTCTGTTGGTGTTCCATTATGCTTAGAACTAAATAAAAAGTTTTATACAAGTGTTCTGATTCACGAAGTGATGGAATCGTCTTCTGCAATTATTGCAAATAGTTTAAATGATATTTTTCTAAAAAAATGACACAAAATGATAAAGTCTTTTCCTACAAAAAAGTGTATGCTATAATAGTTAGCCTAGAGGAGGACATTTTATGTTTGGAAAAAATAAAAAAACAATTGTAGAAAAGTTGATTGATAATTTTACTGGTTCTTCTTTTGGTGATAGGAACTATCAAATGAAAGATAAATACGCAGCCGACCAGTTAATAGTGGCGAATTTTGAAAGAATCCCAAAGCGAAAAACGGAATTTGGACTAATCATAGAAACAACAGAACAAAAATATATCTTTGAACCTGTTAAAGATGGTGAAAAAATAAAATATAGAGAAATTTTTACGGGATTTATTGCAAATGATGAAGACGAATATTTGAATTTACCTTATGTTGTAAATCCCGTATCATTTACAGATTATTTTCCTGAAACGGTTGGAATAGAAGTACCTAAATTAAGTTTATTATGGGCTTTAAACGATATTAATTACCCAAAAGAAAAAACAGAAGGACAACAATTAAAAAGAGAGAAAAAATAAGTTTTAAATGCTAATAAAATGATGAAGAAACAGACAAAAGGAAAAAGAAATTTGTTTTCCTTTTTTTGTGACATTTTTTTCTATATGGAATCAGTATACTTAAGAAAAAAGGGTGAAGATTATGAAAAAAAGAATCAAAACAAAAAGAAGACTAAAATTTAGATATAAAATCCTTTTCAGTATGACAATCGCTCTAACTACTTTTCTTTTTATCTTTAATCTGCTTTACAATAAGTTCTTAATTAAATTAGATAATGAGACATTAATCAATCATTTAGTAGATTATAATTTAAATACAAAAAAAACACATAATATTTTTTACGATATCGTGAATTTAAACAGTACTAATTTTTTACTAAAATATACATTAGGTGTTGATAGTTTAAAAGAAGATGGAGAGGAGATAGTAGATGGAATAGAGGCAGGGTATATAGAAGATCCCTATGACAACACTATAAAAGATCCAATTGTTTACATATACAATACACACCAAACAGAAGGATATCAAAAGAGTAATAATGCTTCTTATAATATAACACCAAGCGTTTTAATGGCCTCTTATATTTTAAGAGAATCTTTAAATGATTTAGGAATTCCTTCTATGGTAGAAACAAATGACATTGCAGAACTTTTAAGAGTACATAGTTGGAAATATTCTTATTCCTATGCGGCTTCTAAAATTTTACTTGAAGATGCTATTAAAAAAAATCCGAGCCTTTCGTTTTTTATTGATTTACATCGTGATTCTAGTTCTTATGACATAACTACCACTACTGTAGAAAATAAAAAATACGCTAAAGTTTTATTTGTTATTGGAAAAGACAATCCAAATTATGAGAAGAATTTAAAAATGGCAGAAACTATCAATGCTTACATAAAAGAAAAAGATGCAAAACTTTCTAGAGGGATTTCTCAAAAAGGAGGAAGTGGAGTAAATGGCATCTATAACCAAAATGTCAGTCCTAACGCTATTCTAATTGAAGTAGGAGGTCAATATAATAATATAACAGAAATTAATAATACATTATCTCTACTTGCAGAAGCGATACATCATTATGTAAAAGGAGAATCGTAATGAAGAAAAAAGATAAAAATCCTTTTTTTAAAATCTTAAGTGCACTTTTCCTTCTATTTATTAGTCTTTATATCGCATTAGAAAGCGGTTATTACGAGGCCAAGGTGACAAAAAAAACAGCAATGACTGAGGAAAGCATAAAGAAATTTGAAAATGATATAAAAAATGGAAACCCAATCGATGTCAATTCTTATACTTACGTTGAACACCACGATTATAGTAATAACACAACCGATGCGGCAATTTTTATCGGTAGCAAAGTAGAATCTTTTATGTCTTCGGGAATTACTGAGATTTTTAATATTGTAAAATCCTTGTTTACTTAGAAATTTTTTTCTAATTCCAACTCCTATTAACAAACTAAGAATCTTGCCCAAAATCAAGAATAACGATTTACAAAAAGTTTAATTTTTCAAAGCATGAAAAGTAAGATGCAAATTGTTCCTTTATTTTAATAATAGATACAAGAAAATTCTTTTCTTCTAAAAATATTGCAAAAATTCATATAACCCTTTACAATAAGCACACAGAAAGGAAAATATCTATGGAGGACAAAAACAAGTTGCGTGATGCTTTATTTTCTCTATATTTTGAAGCAACAGAAGAAAATGTATTAGTAAAAGACTTTCTTCCAGATTTTTTAAAAATAGCCAATCTTTATCAAAAATTTAAAGACATTTTAAATTCCTGCTTAAAAGACTTTTCATGGTTTTATAATATAGAAACAATAAAATTACTAACATACAAAGAAACAACCTATTTCATTATAAAAGTATATATGTACAAATATTTAGTCATTGATTTTCAAAATAAAAAATCACTAAGTGAACAAGAAGTGATGTCAATTTTTAATCCTCAATTTTTTAATCAAAACTTTTCTGGATTAGAAAATCAAGACATAAATGAGGAATGGACATTTTATCACTTTTTAGAATGTAAAAGAAATATCAACAAAATTATAGAGTTTTATATGACTCATCAAGATATATTTGATTTACCTAACAAAATATATGCGGAATATCAAATAGGAGAGGCTTATACGTATTTAAGCATGAATCTTGCAAATAACAGAGCCCAATTAGGGTTTGAAACATTAAATCAATTTTTATACGAACAACTTTATTTACATTTAGATTTAACTCCCTCTAAAATGCAAGATGCTCAAAATAGAATGCCAAAAGAAAGAATGGAAGAGATGTTTTTAGAAATGGAGAAGATAAGAATCCCACTTTCTTCTATCCCTGCGTATTTTTTTAAGGAAGAAGTACTAGAACGTATACGAAGACTAAAATAATTTCTTATAGGAGAAAATCCCTCTTTTTTCTTTCATTTTTAAAAAATTTCAGTATAATATAGAGTAGTGATGAAGAATGAAACAAGAAAAAATTAGAAATTTTTCCATTATTGCTCATATAGACCATGGGAAAAGCACGCTCGCAGACAGAATGCTTGAAATAACCAATGCAATTGATCAACGAGAAATGGTAAACCAAGTTTTAGACAATATGGATTTAGAAAGAGAACGTGGAATCACAATTAAATTAAATGCTGTGCGTCTTAATTATAAGTATGAAGAGGAAGAATATATCTTAAATTTAATAGATACCCCAGGGCATGTCGATTTTTCTTATGAAGTTTCTAGAAGTCTCGCGGCATGTGAAGGAGCCATTTTAGTCGTCGATGCTGCACAGGGAATAGAAGCCCAAACTCTTGCCAATCTTTATCTTGCTATGGATTCTGATTTGACAATTATTCCTGTTATCAATAAAATTGATTTGCCCAACGCTGATGTTCCCAAAGTAAAAGAAGAACTAAAAAAGGTTTTTGGATTTCGCGAAGAAGACATTTTGCTTTGTAGCGGAAAAACAGGAGTAGGAGTAAAAGAACTTTTAGATGCTGTTGTTGTACGTATTAATCCTCCAAAAAGCCATTTAGAAAATCCACTACGTGCTTTAATTTTTGATTCTTACTTTGATCCTTATAAAGGAGTTGTTGCTTTGATTAAAGTTGTAGATGGCAGATTAAAACTAAAAGATACGATTAAAATGATGGCAAACAACACAAGTTTTGAAGTGACTGAATTAGGCGTCCATACTCCTAAAGAACTAAAATTAGATAGTTTAGAAAGCGGAGAAGTAGGATACATATGTGCCAGTATCAAAGACATTACATCGGTAGAAGTTGGAGATACCATTACTTTGGAAAAACAAAGCGCAACAACACCACTTGCTGGTTATAAGAAAATGAAACCTATGGTGTATTCTGGAATATTCCCAGTAGAACCAAACAAATATGAAAATTTAAAAGAAGCCATTGAAAAATTAAAATTAAATGACGCGGCTTTAACCTTTGAACCAGAAACCTCAAGTGCTTTGGGATTTGGATTTAGAATTGGTTTTTTAGGATTATTGCACATGGACATTTTAATGACTCGAATTGAAAGAGAGTTTGGGATTGATATTATTGCAACTAGTCCAAATGTTATTTATAAAGTAACCAAAACAGATGGAGAACTACTTGAAATAGATTCTCCTAATAAGATGATAGACAACACATACATAAAAAAAATAGAAGAACCTTATATATTTACCAATATTATTGTGCCAAGCGAATATATTGGAGCCATTATGGAATTATGTCAAAATAAAAGAGGCATTTATAAATCATTAGAATATATTGACGATACTCGAGTGAATATTCATTATGAAATACCTTTATCTGAAATAGTATATGATTTTTTTGATCGTTTAAAAAGTACAACCAAAGGATACGCTTCTTTTGATTATGAACTTTGTGGTTATAAAGAATCTAATCTAGTAAAAATGGATGTGCTGTTAAATGGAGATGTAGTAGATGCATTATCTGTGATTGTTCATAAAGATTTTGCATACACAAGAGGACGTGCCATTG
>CAMYTM010000009.1 GCA_947297555.1 uncultured Mycoplasmatota bacterium
CGGAAGTACTTATCCACGGTTATGAAGAATGGGGGACGGATTTACCCAAAAAATTACGTGGTATGTTTGCTTTTGCTATCTGGGATAAAGAGAGTCAAACTTTGTTTTGTGCTAGAGATCATTTTGGAATTAAACCATTTTATTATTATGAATGTGATGGAACCCTTTTGTTTGCTTCTGAAATTAAATCTTTTCTAGAATATCCAACATTTAAAAAAGAACTAAACAAAGAATTGCTCGGTCCATATCTTTCATTTAGTTTTACTCCAACAAATGAAACCTTTTTTAAAGGAGTATACCGACTAGATCCAGGTTGCACTTTAACTTATCATGAAGGAGAACTAAAAATAAATCATTATTACACTATTACCTTTGATGCAAAGGAAAAAGATTTTGAAAAAACCATTTTTAATATCAACGAAACCATGAAAGATTCTGTTAACCATCATATGCTAAGTGATGTAGAAGTAGGTTCCTTTTTATCTAGTGGAATAGATTCATCCTATATTGTTACATTAGCAAAACCAGATAAAACCTATACCGTTGGATATGACAACCCAAAGTATAATGAAATAGAATATGCAGAGGATTTAGCCAATCGTTTACACATAAAAAATATAAGTAAAAAAATAACAAAAGAAGAATATAAAAATATTGTTCCTAAAATCCTTTATCATATGGATGAGCCTTCAAGTGATCCTGCTGCTATTATGCTTTATTTTGTATCTAATCTTGCAAGTAAAGACGTAAAAGTTGTTTTATCAGGAGAAGGAGCAGATGAATTTTTTGGAGGATATAATAACTATCGTGAAGAAGTAGATTTAAAGTGGTACAATAAAATTCCTTATCCATTCCGTCGATGTGCTGCTATTTTCTTTTCTATTTTACCAGAATTTCCTGGAAGAAACTTTATCGTAAGACGTGGAACAAAATTGGAAACAGATTATATTGGTGTGAATAAAGTTTATAGTGAAAGAGAAAGAAAAAAAGTATTAACCTGTGAAGATAACTTAAAAAATAAAGGGATAACCAAACCAATCTTTGAAACTGTGAAAGGAAAAGACAACATTACTAAAAAACAAGCAATTGACATTCATTTTTGGTTAATTAAAGATATCTTACAAAAAGCAGACCGTATGACTATGGCCAATTCTATTGAAGGAAGAGTTCCCTTTATAGACAAGGAAGTCTTTAAAATTGCCAGTACCCTAACCGAAAGAGAAAAGGTAACGAAAGAAAATACTAAAATTGCTTTAAGAGAAGCCGCTAAAAAAGAAATTCCAAACGAATCTTATAAAAAGAAAAAATTAGGATTTCCTGTTCCTTTACGTGAATGGTTAAGAGAAAGTGATTTCTATAACGAAGTAAAAAACACATTTCAGCAAGACTATGTAAAAGAATTTTTTAACCAAGACTATTTAATGAAATTACTCGATGAACATAAAAATCAAAAAAAAGATACTTATAAAAAAGTATGGACAGTGTATTGCTTTTTAAAATGGTATGAAATATTTTTCTTAGGAAAGGAGTATAATGAAATATGAAATTAAAAAATGAACATTTAGTTTTTATCCCTATTTTCTTAATAGTTATCAACATGATTTTAGTAGTCACTGGAAAAATTTTACCTCTTGATAACTGGGTGTATTCTTTAATTACTCACAAGAAAGTCATAACCGATATCTTGCTATTTATTACGAAATTTGGAAGCGTAAGTTATATAGTAATTATTTGTATTTTTCTTCTTATCTTTTATAAACAAAAAAAAGAATTAATGCATTTATATGGTGTTGTGATTATCTCAACAGTTATCAACAATATCATTAAAATTATTTTTAGAAGAGCAAGACCTGCTTTAATGGGCTCATTTGTTCCTGTATTTGAAAATACCTTTAGTTTTCCATCAGGACACGCTATGGCAACGATGACTTTTTATGGTTTTCTCATATATATGATTTACAGAAAAGATATCAATAAGAAATTAAAAGGAGCATTAATAGGTGTTTTATCTGTATTGATACTGGCAGTTGGATTTAGTAGAATTTACCTATATGTTCATTACTTTAGTGATGTATTTACAGGATTTATGTGTTCTTTAGTTATCCTATACTACTATGTTAAAAAAGTGATGAAGATAGATATTTTTAATTTTGATAAAAAAGGAATTTTGTAATAATGTTTAAAGAAATTTCTAAAGAAGTTAATTTAATACATAAATACCAATAGTTAAATAAGTAGCAAATAATATCCAAGTTAAGTAGGGGATATTTAAAAAAGCACTTATTTTTTTCTTATATAAAAAACAATAAATAAGAAGAACTACTAGTATATCCAATAAAAGAATCCATAAGATGGCAACAAATCTGGCTTTCCATAAAAAGAAAATAAAACCCCACAAAGCATTTACAAAAAGTTGTACGTAGTACAAAAAATCAAGAATACTTCTTTCTTTAAACTCTTTCTTGTACAGAAAATAAGAAATACCCATAAAAAGATAAAGAATTGTCCAAGCAATAGGAAATAAAACTTTAGGGGGAGCAAAAGGTGGTTTTACTAAACTTGTGTAATCAATACTATTTTTGATAAAAAAAGCAACAATTCCTCCCACAAATAAAGGAAAAAATAAATAAAAAAGATAAGAAATAATTTTTTTCATAAACAAATTCCTTTCTATTACTATCATATAGTATAAACAAGAAAATATGTGTTTTAGTAAAGTATGTTATAATAAAATACGAAGGAGTACAAAATGAAACTAGAAGAATTAAACAAAGAATATGATAAATTACAACAGAAATATGGTGCTAAAGAATTAAATTCTATCTATAACGGAGGATGTAAGGAGAATCCAAATATTTGTTTTGTATTTATGAATCCAACAGGAAAAATCCATCTTCTTTGAAAAGTTGGGAAGGAATTCGCTCTCCTTGGCTAGGAACTAAAAACATTTGGGATTTATTTTATAGTTTAAATTTAATGGAAGAAAAAATATACCAAGAGATAAAAAAGAAAAAAGGTAATGATTGGACACCTCTATTTGCCAAAAAAGTCTATGAAGAAGTAAAAAAACATAAATACTTTATTACAAACTTAGGAAAATGCACCCAGATAGATGCAAGACCACTTCCTGATAGTGTATACAAAGAGTATTTAGAACTCCTAAAAAATGAAATAGAAATTATAAACCCAAAAGTAATTGTGTTATTTGGAAATCAAGTGAGTTCTATTGTACTTAATGAAAAGATTTCCGTTTCCCTTTGCCGAAGGAAAAAATTTATAAGAGAAATAAATGGCAAAAAATACAAGTTCTTTTCTGTATTTTATCCAGTAGGAAATGGCAGATTTAATATTGCTAAATCCATTGAAGATATTAAGTGGATAATTGAGCGTGAGGTGTAAGAATGAATTATTTTGAAAAAGTAATTACAAGTTGTGAATATGTTGCACAAAACAGTAAATATGTAAAAATCAATGAACAAGAAATAGAAAACTTTGTGAATAATTTTGAGATAAGACAAATGCCTCATTGGTTATCTTCCAATCCTTTTGGACTTTTAGATTTTAAAATATCAGATATCGTAGAAATTTTAATGATTTTAGGTTCTATTGATTGTTCTTTTTGGGGAGAACCTAAATGGACTTTAACAACAAAAGATGGGAAAAAAGTAGATGGTGCTTTTGCATTAATCTATGCTTTAGTAAACTTAAAAAAAGAAAAAGGAAAACTAGACTTTGAACAAATAACATTTGAAGAATTTAAAACCTATCTAACAGGAAATATAGAAATTCCATTATTAGAAGAAAGATATGAAGTTGTAAAAGAAGTAAGTAGAATAATAAACAAAAAAATGAATGGCAACTTTTATGAGTTTATAAAAGAGGTAACGAAAGATGAAGATTTATTTAAAATCATAGTAGATTATTTTCCAAGTTTTCAAGATACAAGAACTTATAAAGGCCAAACAATTTATTTTTATAAACTTGCCCAACTGGTTGTTTCAGACATTTTACATATTAGAGAAATAAAAGAAAATATAAAAGTGGATTATTCACATTTAGTTGGTTGTGCAGACTATAAAATTCCTCAAAGTTTAAGAGGAATACATATTCTAGAATATGCCAAGGAACTAGCAAATTTAGTAGACAAAAAAATAGAGATAAAAGAAAACTCGATTTACGAAGTCGAAATAAGAGCCAATATGATGATTGCTTTAAAGAAATTAAAAGAGAAGTTAAACAATAACTCTATAACAAGTATCGAATTAAACGATATTTTGTGGTCTTTAGGACAAGATAAAACCAAAAATTTTTCCCCTTATCATAGAACAAGAACAATGTCTTATTAAAAAATACAATTTAATTATTAATTTCTTTAAGATTTTTTCAGTGTAAATATAAAAAAGCCTGTAAGGCTACAATTTACGAGTAAGTTCTAATAAATGGTCTATTTCCATAGTAGGTGTATATTCTTCACTAAGTGGTAAATGATGAGGATTAAACCAACATGTATCAATTCCATTTCTCATGCCACCAAGAATATCACTAGTTAAAGAATCTCCTATAAGAAGAATTTCAGATTTATCACACTCGCATTTTTGGAATACATATTGGAAAAATTTCGGGTGAGGTTTATTTTCTCCAACAACTTCTGCACAAATAATATCATATTCAAATGGAGAATCCATTACAATATCTAATTTATGTTGAATTAACTTTTTAACACCATTTGTAGGAAAAATAATCTTATATCGATCTTTAAGAATTTCTAAAGTTTCTTTTGCCCCTGAAATTGGTTCTAAAGTATCTCCTAAATGATTTGTATAGATTTCATTTAATAATTGTGCAGTACTATCGTCTAAAAAAAGGAATTCATAAAATTTTTGAAAACGTAATGAACGAAGGTAGGTTGCAAAGTCCTCTGTCCCTTTTGGAATTAAAATCTTGCCACTTTGAAAGTCGTTCCAAAAACAATTATCAAAAGTTATAAAAGCATTTCCAAGTTCTTCTGTGTATGGGATTTGTAAATAAGAAGAAACATTAGAAAAAGCAATCTTTCTAGACTTTGTATCATCAATCAATGTATCGTCTATATCAAATGCTAGCACTTTATATTGATTCATCTAAATCACCTTGAAACGTATTATAACATATCGTTTGTAATAATTGTCAAATTTTATTGGCTATTATTTATCTCTCTCAAACAATGTCGAAAAAAGGTATAACATACACAACTTGTATGTTATAATGAAACTAGATGGAGGAAAAAATGAAAGAATATTACATTGATTTAGGTTCTTCTACAATTAAGGTATATGTTTATCAAGAAGAACTTTCGCTATTAGAAGAGCATTCAATTTATTTCAAAAATGATTTTTCAAAGGAACACGGAATTAGCGAATCAAATAAAAAAGAATTATTTGCTTATTTTACAGATTTAAAGCAAAAATATGAATTTACTTATGAAAATACCCATATTTTTGTAACAGGTATATTTAGAGAACTTTTTTACAATAAGAAACAAGAACTGGTAAAAGATTTTAATGACAAATTAGACTTACATTTTAATATTATTAGCCATGGAATCGAAAATTATTATTTAGGAAAAGCAACAGAAAATAGTTATAATAACAAAAAAGTAATGATTATTAATATGGGTGGCAAAACAACAGAAATAATTACTTTTTTAGAAGGAAAAATTAAAGACCGAAAAAATCTAGTAGTTGGTGTTGCAGACTTAATGAATGAGTTTCCCAAGGTAAATGAAAGTGTAAGCAGTGTAACAATAGAAGACATGAATAATTTTGTCAAAGAAAAACTAGAAGGAATTTCTTTTGATCAAGATTATGATTGTGCTATTTTTACAGGTGGAGAAGAAAGATTTGAAAAATTAACTGATTTTAATTTAAAAGAAAACGATTTATTTTATGATGGCATCCATAAATACAAAGTATCTTATGAAGATTATGTCGAGGGAACTAAAAAAGTATTCTTTGATGAAAGATATACTTTAGAAAGACTATACAAATTAATGCCTGGAAATCCAAAATGGATGGACGGAGCAAGACCAGGAGCCATTATTCCTCTTGCTATATTTGATTTAGCCAACATTAAAACAATCATTCCATCAGATGTAAATTTAATTCATGGTGTGATTAATGATTTAAAATAACGATAAAACTTAAGAAACAAACTTAAGTTTTTTTGTACTTTTGACAAATAAAAAAGTACATTAAGAAACTCCCAATGTGCCAACTAATATACTTTTATCATTTTTATTTATAATCGCTTCATATTCTGCTTTTACTTTAGAAACATCTTGTCCCAGTTCCTGATTAGTTAATTTGTAAAAAGGAATCACTCTATAATTTGTGTGTTTTGCTGTATGATAAGTATAATGTAAATCTCCTTTTATATTATCAATGGTAATAGAAGTTTCTCCATTTTCTACAACTTTGTGAATATCTAAAGAAGAGATAAGACCAATGCGCTTGTTAAGATCTCCTTGACCAGAAATAAAGTTTCCTAAAGAATAAATAACAACGGTATCTCCAATGTGTTCTATGGGTTGAATTACATGTGGGTGAGAACCAATAATCACATCAACCCCTAAATCTTTCAAAAATTCTGCTTGTTCTCTTTGTTCCTTTGTAGGAGTATGTGTATACTCAACACCCCAATGCATTGCTACAAGAACAACATCTACTTTATCTCGTACGGCTTCAATTTCTTTTTTCACTATGTCTTTATCAAAAACATTTACTAAATATTCTTTTCCTTTAGGAACTGGTATACCATTTGTTCCATAGGTATAAGCGAGAAAAGCATAGGTAATACCATTTTTCTCCCCAATATGACTTCTTGATTGATCTTCAAAAGAATCATAACTACCAGCAGTTAGAACACCTGTTTTTTCTCTCCAATAAGAAACAGATCTTAAAATTGCTTTTTCTCCTCTATCCATACTATGATTATTTGATAGACTCACTAGATTAAATCCTGCTTTTATATATGCATCTCCAATTTCTTGAGGAGAATTAAAAGTGGGATAACTAGATAATCCAAGTTCTGTTCCACCCAATATCGTTTCTTGATTATAATAGGCTAAATCAAAATTTTTTATAATCGGAGCAATATCTACAAGTTGTGAATCAAAATTATAAGTGCCATCTTTTTGTAGCCCATCTTTATAAGCACCAGTATGATATAAAGCATCTCCTACCATAACTAAAGAAAGATTATACTCTTGTCTTTTCTCTTCTTCAGGTTGTTCTTCTAAGATAGGTTCTTTTTCTACTTCTACTTCTTTATTTGGTTTTGTAAAAATTTTACTTTCTATGAAATAAAGAGAAATACTACCAACAAGCAGAAGTGTCAAAAGAATAATCCATATACTTCTAATTCTTTTCTGTTTCATTTTACAACTCCACTTCTATTTATATGTCAATTGTATCATAAAAAAAGAAAGAAGGGAAAAAAATAAAATAAGATAAAAATTAAATAAAAAATATATAAAGCGTATTTCATTTGTAATATAAAAAAGAGAATTAAATTTTTTATACTTTACAAGCAATTGCCAATTATTTATGAAAAATTTGTATAATTTTTCCTACCATAAAAACAATGCTATCACTTTGTTTCATTGCAATCGTTTTAAAAAGTGCTTTTCCACCAACAGTTATAGCAGAAATCAAAGAAGTAACTAAAATGGCGGCCATAATGGGTTGTAAACCAGTATGAATAGTTAAATATAAAGTTAACGTTGCCCCCAAACTTCCGCTTACAATTCCACAAATATCTCCCACAATGTCATTACAAACACTAGAAACTTTTGTACTATTTTTGATTAAACGCAAGGAAGAGGCGGCTTCTTTTATCTTTTTAGAATTTCTAGCATGAAAAGGTGCCTCTTCTGCCGTTAGTACTGCAACTCCAATCATATCAAACAAGATTCCAATTCCGATTACAATAAACAAAATCGCAACGAGTAGTATAATGTTAAAATCAGAAACATAAGTAGATAATCCACTAAAAATAGCAGAAAGTGTAAAAGAGATAATAAATACTTGTAAAATCCATTTGTTTTTCATATTTTCTAAAACTTCTTTCTATTATATTAAAAAAAGTTCCGAAGAACTTTAATTTAACAACGTTTGTGGTATCTCACAAATTAATTTTACGGCTTAGGTCGAGTTGAATTTCTCTATTTTCTCTCCTTTAGTTACCTTAGGGCGATTTCTCCTTTACAGAAAATAATTAAATGTCACCATTTTAATGACTCGATTGCCACTTAGTCCGTACCTTAAACCTTGTGATGTTGACACTCTAGAGGTTTTCCCTAACACATATTAAATAATACTTATTCGCTTTTGCAATAGTGTTTTCAAGAATAATCCATCCCACATTATCACTCACGACATGTGCTTTTATCATTGGATTTGCTTCGATAAAAGGAGGTTGGTTATATGCCATTATAACTTTCCTTAAATCTAAAATTATATACCCACCCTCATCTGGGCGAAGAAAGCAGAATATATAAAGTGCTCTTCACACAATTAGTAGATTTTTAGCCCTACCTTCATATTATGTATGTGACTAGAATAATGCACCACATAACTAAACTATAACATATTTACATGTTTTTGTCAAACTTGTACAAACAATATTGACTTATTAAATGATATGCAAAACTACATATTTCATGTAATTTTTCTTATTTTGATAATTCCTCACAAATTAAATTTGTAATTTCTGTAGGATTTTCTAAAGATAAACCTTCAATTAGTCGGGCTTGAGCATATAAAATTTTAGTATATTTCATAAGAGAGTCAAAATCGTTTTTCTTATACAAGTCTTCTAGTTTTTTACTAATTTCATGATTTTCATTAATTTCCATTACGATATTCGCTTTTACCTTTTGATCCGTTGGCATAGCATTCATCACTTTTTCCATCTCTACTGAAATATCCCCTTTGCTTGTTAAACAAACAGGATGATTCTTGAGACGATGTGTAAATTGAATACTAGAAATGGAGTCATTTAAAAATTCTTGCATTTTTTCAAATAATTTTTTATTATTTTCATTTGCTTTTTTAAGGGCTTCTTTTTCTTCCTCAGAATCTAAGTCTATTGCTTCATCACTAACATTCATAAACTTTTTGCCATTATATTCTTGCATAACTTTAAAGACAAACTCGTCCATATAATCTGTTAAATAAAGAATTTCAAATCCTTTATCTTTTACGGTTTCCACTTGAGGAAGCAAATCAATTTTGTCAATAGTTTCTCCACAAGCATAATAAATAGTTTCTTGATTTTCTATCATATTGTCTACATACTCTTTTAAAGTTAACAATTTTTTCTCTTTAGAAGAAGTATACAAAAGCAAATCTTGTAAATCTTCTTTTTTCATTCCATAAGAAGTATAAATTCCATATTTTAATTGATTACCAAAATTTTTGAATATTGTTTCATATTGTTCTCGATCTTCTTTTAGCATCATTTCTAATTCTTTTTTAATTTTAGATTCGATTCCTTTAGCAATCGCCGCAATTTGATGATTTTCTTGTAAAGTCTCACGAGAAATATTCAATGAAATATCTTCACTGTCTACAAGTCCTTTTACAAAACTAAAATAATCTGGAAGTAAATCATTACATTTATCCATAATAAGAACGCCTTTAGAATAAAGTTGCAAGCCTTTTTCATATTCTTTTGTATAGTAATCATATGGTGCGTGAGAAGGGATAAACAACAAACTTGTAAAACTACATTTTCCTTCTACGACACTTCTAAACGTACGTGAAGGTTTTTCATAATCATAAAATTTATCTGTGTAAAAGTCTTGGTATTCTTCATCTTTAACATCTTTCCTATCTTTTTTCCAGATGGGAACCCTACTATTTAAAATTTTATCTTCTATTGTAGTGGTTTCTTTATCATCATCTTTTTCTATTTTTTCTTCTTTCATAATAATAGGATAAGAAATATAATCAGAATATTTTTTTATAAGTCTTTCAATCGTATAGTTTTCTAAAAATTCATCATAGTTTTCCTCTTCTGTATTATCCTTTAAATACAAAATAATTTCTGTTCCATTTTCTTTTTTATCACATTCTTGAATAGAAAAGCCATCTGCTCCTGTTGATTCCCAAGAATACGCCTTTTCACTATTGATACTTTTGCTAGTAACTTTTACTCGCTTAGAAATCATAAAAGCGGAATAAAATCCAACGCCAAATTGTCCAATAATTTGCATATCTTTTGTTTCTTCATTATTTTCTTTAAACAATTCCGAACCACTTCTGGCAATCGTACCTAAATTATTTTCTAATTCTTCTTCGGTCATTCCAATACCATTATCGCGAATGACAATACTTCTTTCTTTTTTATCTAGTTCAATTCGTATTTCTAAATCTTCTTTTTTAATATTTAATTCAGTGTCTGTTAAAGATTTATAATACAATTTATCTAGAGCATCACTCGCATTGGAAATTAATTCTCGCAAAAAAATCTCTCTATTTGTATAGATAGAATTAATCATCATATCTAGTAACTTTTTTGATTCTGCTTTAAATTGTTTTTTCTTCATAATAAACCTTCTTTCTAATAAAAAATATTACACCCAAAAATAGCACTTGTCAATAT
>CAMYTM010000010.1 GCA_947297555.1 uncultured Mycoplasmatota bacterium
CAAAATTTGTTTCATATATTTTCTCAATTTCTTTTATTATGCTTTTTGCCCCTTGATCTTTACGAATTACAAACCAAAGGATACCATCTTCTTGCAAATAATTACTTGCATTTTTTAGTATATTAAATACAACTTCTTTTCCGGCCCGTATGGGAGGATTTGTGATTATACAGTCATATTTTTTTGTAACACTCTCATAAATATCACTTACAAAACTTTCTGCCTCTACTGCATTATCCTTGATATTCATTTTTGTTAAATGTACCGCCCGTTTATTTACATCGATTAAAGTTGCAGAACAGTTTAAAATTTTGCTAAGTACAATCCCCATGAATCCATATCCACAACCTACATCTAAAATTTTTTCTATTTTTTTATCGTTATGGCTTAAAAAAGTTTCTACTAATAATCTGCTTCCAAAATCTATTTTATCTTTTGAGAATACACCATTGTCACTATTAAAATGAAATATGTGTTCTTTGTATTTATAATCGATTATTCTTAATTCACTTTTTAATGCTTCGTTATTCGTAAAATAATGTTCCAACAAAAATCACCGTTCTATCTAAAAAGACTAACTGTATTCAAAATTATAAAAGAAAAAAAATGAAAAGTCAATGACAAATCGACTTTGATTTTATTGACTTTCTTACTTATTTATGTATTCTGTCTAGTTTGCATTACACCGAATTCGTTTAGTTCTTTCACTGCTATATCTAACACTTTTCCATAAGAATAAGTCTCATTTTCTAAATCTGCACCTTTAGAAAT
Source organism: uncultured Mycoplasmatota bacterium (assembly GCA_947297555.1). Classification (GTDB taxonomy): domain Bacteria; phylum Bacillota_I; class Bacilli_A; order RF39; family UBA660; genus MGBC108787. The sequence continues at coordinate 772 of CAMYTM010000010.1, forward strand.
ACAAGTTAAATTCAAAAGTTTCAAAATAAAAAAACGGTGAATTGAATACTTTTTATAAATTATAATACTTTATTTTTAAATCTTCGTTTTTAGCAAAAAAAGTACTATCATATTGTCACCTGTTATTATAATACCTGAATTATTCTTTAAATATTTACTTTTTGTATTTACCAGTCCATGAACATCCACTTAACACTAAAATGGAACTTCCAATTATTCGACATAAAATTACTTTTTTTCTTTTTTTCATGGATTGATTTTCTTTTTTAATAAAGGGTTTATCAGTAATAAAATATTAAAAAAAGAAACCTACTCGTTTCTCGCTAACGCCTTATAGCATTTGTACATATAATCATCTGTCATACCGGCAAGAAAATCAATAACCTTACGATTCGTAGTCGTATTTTCTAAATACTCATCACACATTTCCAACAAAAACTTTGTATAAATTTCTGATTTCTTATTCTCGCTTTCAATATCCTTTTTATATTGTTGAAATAAAGTTCTAAACATGGTTTCATATTCATAAATTTGTTCTTCTGTATTTGCTTTTAAATAGATATTTTTAGTATTAAATTCTTTTAATTCCAATAAAGTTTTAAAAAGTGGCTCACTCATTTTTATATACGACTTGTCTTTACTATTTTCGATAATATCTCTTACAAAAGTATTAATGATTTCTTTATTTTCAAACCCAACTACATTCGTAATTGACTTTGGAATCTCTTCCTTTTTTATGACCCCCAATACTAAAGCGTCTTCTATGTCTTTCCCGATATACGCAATGATATCGCTAATTCTAACAACACACCCTTCTAATGTCATTGGTCTTAGTTTTTTTATTGTCCCATCATTCGTATAGGAATTTTGATACTCTTTTAAAAAATCTTCTTTTGTTTTTACAACAGGAGAATATTCTTGCATAGGAAGTTCTCCATTATGACACATGATGGCATCTAAAACTTGTAAAGTAATATTTCTGCCTCTTCCATTTTGTTCTAAATTCATAAGAACTCTAACACTTTCTATGTTATGGTTAAAATATCCCTCGTTTACTTCTAAACTGATTTTGTTTAAAATATGTTCTCCCACATGCCCAAATGGAACATGTCCTAAATCATGGCCAAGAGCAGCGGCTTCGATTAAATCTTCATTTAGATTTAAATTTCTTCCAATCGTTCTAGCAATTTTACTCACAAGTTGCACATGAATCATTCGTTTTGTAATATGGTCGTTTTCATTAAAACTAAAGACTTGGGTTTTGTCAATGTATCTTGTGTAACTTAATGAATACAGAATGCGGTCAATATCCCTAAAAAAATCGGTGCGATAAGGATCTTTTTCTTCCCAATTAAATCGATAGGCTTATTCGTTCTCACAAGCATAGTGACTAAGCATATGTAACACTTCCTTACTCTGTTTCTTCTGGTGTTTCTTCTTTTAATTTAACTAAAACTTCTCTTGGTTTTGAACCATTTTGTGGCCCTATTATACCACGTTCTTCTAACAGATCAACGATTCTAGCCGCACGATTGTAGCCAAGGCGAAACCTTCTTTGAAGAAGAGATGCACTCACCTTTCCTGTATCGATAGCAAACTTAACGACTTCGTCATAAATGGGATCGTCTATATCATCGTTCATTGGGGCCACTTCAGATGTTCCATTACTTTCTGCACTTCCAATATTCAAGGATTCATCGTAATTTGGTTCTTGTTGACTACTTACAAATTTAATAATTTTATTAATCTCATCATCTGAAATATAACATCCTTGAATACGTGTTGGAAATGGATCCCCCATTGGAAGATATAACATATCTCCTTTTCCTAACAATTTTTCTGCTCCAGGAGCATCTAAAATCGTTCTAGAATCAATATAACTTGCAACAGAGAATGCTATACGCGATGGAATATTGGTTTTAATAACACCTGTTATGATGTCCGTTGATGGTCTTTGAGTAGCCACAATCAAATGAATTCCTGCCGCACGAGCAAGTTGGGTAATTCGCATGATAGAATCTTCTACTTCTTTTTTCGCAACAATCATCAAATCTGCCATTTCATCTACTATTACAACTAAATAGTTCATTTTTGCTTCTTTTTGTTCAGGATGTTTTTTATTTTCTTCTTCTATTTTTTTATTATAATCTCCGATATTTTTAACACCTTTATCGGCTAAAACACGATAACGTTTGTCCATTTCTACGACCACTTTTTGTAATACCAAAGCCGCCTTTTTAGGATCCGTTACAACCGGAGCCATTAAATGAGGCACACCATTATAATTGGAAAGTTCCACTTGTTTCGGATCTACTAATACTAATTTCACTTCATCAGGACGATAATGCATTAATAATGAAATAATAATACTATTGATACAAACAGATTTTCCGCTTCCCGTAGAACCTGCTACTAAAAGATGAGGCATTTTTGATAAGTCTGCATTGATGGTACGTCCTGCTATATCTTTTCCTAAAGTAACCAGTAAGCCTTTTTTGATTTTCTCTGGATTAGCATCTCCAATGACTTCTTTTATTTTTACAGAAGCCACTTCTTTATTGGGAATTTCTACTCCAATAGTGCTTTTCCCAGGAATTGGTGCCTCAATACGAACATCTTTTGCAGCAAGAGCAAGAGCAATTTCTTTATTAATAGAACTAACACGACTTAATTTTGTTCCTGTTGGTACCACCACTTCGTATTGTGTAACGGCTGGTCCCACATGGATTTCTACCACTTTTCCAGAGATTTGAAAATCGTTTAAGACTCTTTCTAAACATTCTTTATTACTACGGATAAACTCAGTAGAATTTACTTTTTTATTTCTTGAAGGTTCATCAAGTAATGTAAGTGGGGGCAATTTATAAGAACTGTTTACTGTATTTGTATTAGAACTTTCGATTTCTAATAATTTTGGTTCTTCGCTCATTTCTGGTTTAGGAACATGATTTTGCTTTAACTCTTCTACACTGGTAATAATAATTTTGTCATCATCTGTTCCTGTTATAGGTACTAAATCTGCTTCTTCCTCTATATGTTTTTCGGCTTTTGGTTTTCTTTCACGTTTTTTAAATATTTTCCCAAATACATCTCCTATGTTGATATTAAATAGCATAATAAGACTAAACATTCCTAATATAGTGATAACAATATAGGTTCCTGTAATCCCAAACAAAGCAGATACAACAAAAGAACACGCAGCACCTAGTATTCCTCCTCCTATTACAATGGAAGTTTGTCCAGAAGATGTAAGAATATTGGCTTTATTAATAGAATCCATTCTGTCCATATAATTGTTGATAGTTTCTCCAAAAATCGCTGTTGGTTTTTCAACTGTTCTTACAAATGTCATATGAGATAGAATTAATACAATCGCAATTAAAATATAAATTCCAATTAATTTGGATGAAATAAAATTAGGAAGTTTTCTCTTTATCAGCATATGCACTCCTAGTATTAAGACTAAAATTAATACACAAAACCACCATTCTCCAAGTAAAAACATGGCAAATTCTTTTAAAATGGCCCCGACTGGACCAAATCCAAATCCAATTAAACCAATTAAAATTAAAATTAATCCTGTAAGTTCAACACTATATTCAAATTTATTTGCACTATCTTCTTTTGATTTTTTTTTCTTTGCCATATCTATCTTCACCATACTCATTATAGCAAGGACAAACTTTATTTGCAAAAAAAAATGTCTATTTTTGACAAGTTTGAATCATAGTTTAATAATCCCAATATTTTCTTCATCAATTGTTTCATACTGGCTTAAATTTTCATATAATGTATTCTTCTCTATTTCATGAAATTCAAAATAATCATTAGGCATTCTTTGATAAGCAAAATAATGAGGAAAGTTTTTTTCATCAAAAATTTGATAGACATTAAAATAAATATGTTTTCTTTTGTCAAAAAAACGTGCATATTCTAAAGGATAATCTAATTCTGTAAAAGCAAATTCAAGCCATTCTCTTCCACTAACATATTCAACATTCTTTCTTTGAAATTGCATGATAGTTTCCATAATCTTGCAAAGTTGATAAGGATATTCTCCTATTTTTACGTATTCTAGTTCTTGACGAATTATCTTTAATACTTCTACTATTTGTATCCCCTTATCGTATTTTATTTTTTTATCTAACTTTTTATCTTCTATCACTTCTTTATCTTTAGGATGAAAATGTAGTAAAGGTAGACCAAATTTGATTCTCCAAAGATCTTCGTAATTTTTTGTCATATCTGCAACATACTCTATCTGATTAATCCAAAATATTACTTTTACATGATTCTTCCCTATTACCTGAGCATGAATTTTAAAAGCCTCTAGCAAATCTTTATATAAATACGCTCAAGAAGAACAAACGATTTTAAATTGTTGTACATGATAAATGTTTATTCTTTCCTTAAATATTTTTGTGGCTTCTTTATCACTGGCAATTTCCCAAAGTGGATTGTATTCAAAAATTTCTCCTGTTCTAATGTAGAGAAAGTAAGCAATTTCATAAGGTTCTTTTAGGTTTAATTCTTGTATTTCTTGTTTAAATTTTTCTACTAAGTTCATCTATACCTCTATTTTTAGCATTTTTTTTCTTAATTTCATGTTTCCTTACCACTTTCGTAAGCATTAAGGGATGAAATAAAAAGTCAATCGAGTCTGCTTTGTCTACCAGTGTTAAAATCCAACTTTCTTTGTATTCTGGAATTTTTTTATTTAATGGAAACATATGAGTTTTAATCATACTTTCTCGCTTTTTATTCATAAGTTCTGGAAAAAACTTTAAGGCATTTTTTCTAGCATTTTCGGCGTGAGTAAATCCATGTCTTTGAAAAATTGGCTTTTTTTCAAAATCACTTTGCCAAGGTGTTTCATAAAAATCATGTAATAATCCTGTAATGGCTAAAGATTCATAGTCTAAATTTAGTTTTTTTCCTATTTTGTAACAATCATAAGAAACTCTTAACGTATGGTCATAAACACTCTCGTTATAATGATGAGGAAATTCTTTTCTTTTTAAGAATTCTTCACTTTCTAGAACAGGTTTTACAATTCTATAATATTCTTCACTTTCGGTTTTTAAATTTTTTTTTTGGTTTTTGTTCACTATATAAGCATTGATGTATTGAAGCAAACTGGCAATTTGAAAAAGAGCCGTAAGAATTACAAAGAAATTAACTGGAATGTTTATATTTTTTAGTATAATGTTCACAAATCCTAAAATAATCGTAATAAAAATAACCCAAGTTTTTATTTTTCCTATTAATAAAGAAGATACAATTTTATTTTTATAAAACGTATAAATATTAAATAAAGCAATAATTCCTTCTAATACTAAAACGTAGAAAAAATAATGATTGTCAAATATTAAAATGACAAGCAAAGAAAATGCTAAGCACTTATCCCCGATGGCATCAAGTTTAGCACCCAGTTCACTAGAAACATTCCATCGTCTCGCTAACTTTCCATCTAAAAAATCTGTTAAAGCAATAAATATAGCAAGGAAAATTAAAGGTAAAATTTGGTTGTTTATTCCTAAATAGAGAACTAAAGGAGTAACAAGCAAACGTGAAACAGTTAATATATTCGGAATCATTTTTTTCATACTCTTCCTACCTTCTTTTTTTTATTATAACGAGAAAATGCTTTTTAGACAATAAAAAAATATTTCTAATTAATAGTATTCTTCTATCATAAAAATAAGAACTATTAACTAAAAATATAAATTATATTTTGATTCTATTTACATATTATAAAAATTCTTTTAATCCTTTAATATTATTTTTTAAAGAAGCAAGCAGTTTTTCTGCTAACGCATAGGCTTCTTGATCACTCTCATTATAAGAATTCATAGCAATCTCTAACTTCTCAATGCCTTTCGTTGTTCCCTCTGCCATCATTTTTGCAATTTCACGATCATCTTTATTTTTCATAAGTTTTACTTCACTCATAATTTTACTGTTCATTTTGACCATTTTGCCAAGTTCCTTTTCTTTTGCACCATAGGAAGCAAAAATATTTTCACTTTCATTTACGATTTCATCATATTCTTTTCTTTGATTTTCTAAAAAATCACGAAAAGTTGATTTTGATACTTTATCGATGACGTCATTAATTCCAATAACACCCATTTCACATATTTGATAAATAGAGTTTAAGAATTCAATATTTTGATTATCTTTCATAAAAAATCACCCATTACTAGTATGGATGAATTTTTACTCTTTATACTTCTTGGACAACAGCGATAATCATTGGTTTGCATTCCGTTTCTTCAAATAAATATTTACTTAGTTCTGTTCTAATTTCTGTTTTGATTTTATTAAAATCTACGAAATTATCTACAATATTTCTAGTAATTACATCTTCTGCTATTTTTTTGATTTCTCGTATTATTTCTTTGGAATCTTTTACATAAATAAATCCTCTTGTAGTAACTTCTGGTCCTACAAGTAAATTTTTTGTCTTTTTGCTTAAAGTTGCACTTATTAAAACAATCCCATTTTCACTTAGCATTTCACGATCTTTTATTACAAGTTCTCCAACATCATCACTTGATTTTCCGTCAATTAAAATATCATTTACTTTAATATGTTCTGTTGTCTCTTTTAAATTACCATCTTCAAAACAAACAACATCTCCATTTTGTTTTAAAATGATATTTTCCTTAGAAATGCCTAAAGAACATGCTAAATCTGCATTTTGGACTAAATAACGATATTCCCCTTTCACAGGCATATAATATTTAGGATTTGTGAGTTTTAACATTAACATTAAATCTTCACCAGAAGCATGATGCAATATATTTTTATCTTTTGGAATGCTGATAATACGACATCCAAACATCGAAAGTTCATTTTCAATTTTAACAAGCAATTTTTCATTGCTATCATATCTTGGCTCTGCAAATATAACAGTGTCAGTTGGCTTTAAATGAATATAACGATCATATCCATTCATGACTTTACTAATAGATGCATATGGATTTTCTTTATCATCACATAAAAGTAGGATAGCATCTTCATCATCAATATTAGATAAATCTCCTAATAAATCCTCTGGAAATGTTAAATAACCTTCTTTTTTTGCAAATGTAACAACATTTTGTAACTTTTTTCCCATTAATACTATTTTACGATGTTTATTTAATGCACTATTAAAAATATCTTGAATGGTATAAAGATGAGTAGGAAGCACTAAAAATAATAAACGCTCTTCATATTTATTTACAATATCTTTAAAAAAATCTTCTAAACGGTGAGAAGGTGATGTATGTCCTACTCTTTCTGAAAAGGTAGATTCACTCATTAAACAAAGAACGCCTTGTTTTCCAACATATGCAATACGACCTAAATCCATGTCATAATGCCCTGTCATTTTAGAATCAATAATAAAATCTCCTGTATAACAAATTGCACCGTCTTTTGTATTTATAACGTACATAACAGAATCAGGGCAACTATGTGATACTGTAATAGGAAATATACTCACACCGCCAAAATTCAACTTTTTATGAGGAGTAATCTCCATGATATTTTTTTCAGGTACACCAGACTCTAAAAGTACATATTTTGTAAATTTCGTGGCAAACAAACGAATATCTGGAATATTTTTTACTAAATCACTTGCTCCCCCCATATTTTCATAATGGCCATGGGTTAAGAATATCCCTCTAATTCTCTTTTTATTTTTTACCAAATACTCAAAATCTGGAATTACATAGTCAATTCCTAGCATATTGCCACTTGCATATTTTAAGCCACAATCAAAAACGAAAATACTTTTATCTATTTCTACTACATATGTATTTTTTCCACTTTCATCAAGTCCACCCAGACTAAAAATCTTTATTTTACTCATAATAAATCTCTCTTTTCTAATTATTAAATCAATTTCTTTTTTTAAAGTTTTTTTCTGCCCTTTATTATAACAAAAAAAGAAACGGTTTTCAATTCTTTTCGAACAACAAAAAAACAACCGAAAGTTTGGTCAGTCATTTTTATCAAATAATTCTACTTTATTAAAAACTTTATTTTCTATTTTTAACGTTCTAGTTAAATCTTTTCTTACTTCTTCTACATCTTTCTTTAGACTTTCATAATTTTCAATATAAGGAAGTAATTTCCCGATAGCACTAAATAGTTCTTTGTTTTCAGTAAATAAATTTGTAGCGATTCTATAAAGTTCACTTAATTCCATTTCTTTTTCATTAATGCCTTGTTTATATTTTGTTCGTTTTTTGTAATTTTTAACAAAATTATCAAGTGCTAATACAAATCCCCAAATTAATTCTTCGCTTGTTACTTCGCTTGTTACATCTTCTATTGTTAGAGTACATGTCTTTCCTAAAAGTGAAGACTCTATTTCATAATCTATTATTCCTGCCAATATAAGAAACATAATAAAAAATGCAATATGCCATCCTTTACTATATCCTTCTAATTCTTCTACTGTTACTAGTTTTTCAACAACAGAATACGTCTCCGTATATAAGTCACTTAAATTTAGTGATGTTTTGTATTCTTGTGAATTTTCTCCAGTAATTCCAAGTGCTTCTAGATTCACATTTAAATATTCTTCTAATGGCATTTCCTCTAGATTATTTAAATCAAACGTTAAAACATCTCTTTCATAATATCCATCTTCTTGTAGTTCGTAAGGAGAATATTCTTTTAGTTGAATTGTATCTATTTGTTCAGAAAAAATTTCTTCTTTCACAGGCAATTTTCCATCCACAGAACTGTAACTATCTATGGCAACCTTATATTCTTTACTACACCACCTTACCACTTTTTCACCTAATTTATAACTTCCTACTACTAAACCCACAATAGTCCCTAGAGAAGTTGCAAATAAAGCCACATTTCCATACATTCTTTTTAGATATTCTCTCGTTAATTTTTTTCGTTTGGCAATTGCCTTCTTATTTTTATCTATGTCTTTTGCTAATTCCTTTGCCTTTTTATAATAACTACTAGATTGTTTAGATAAATCTTCAATTTGTTCTTCTAATTCTTTTTTACTTCCAGTTGATTTAATAATGGTAGAAATGAAATCTTCGTCTACATAATTAGCATTTATTCCTTCTGCTTCAATTTTATTTTTTTGTGAGCGAACTAAAGCGTATTTTTTATCCTTTAAATCCAATTGTTCTAACTCTTTTTTTATTTGCTTATCAAAATTATACGTATGTATTTCGTCTTTTCGTAGTTCTTGCAATGTTGGACTTGTCTCCAACAATTTTATTTCTTCTTTAATAAATGCATAAGTTAACTTGTAGATATCTTCTACTAAAAGTCCTTCTACTTGATAATCTAAAGTATCTGACTTTTTTAATTTATCTAATAATAGTAACAATTGACCACGAAATTGTTCTAATTCTTCTTTCTCTTTCTCTTTATTCCCTATAAACTCTTTTAAAACTTGATTAAAAGAAGACACTTTAAGATAAATTTCATATTTGTTTAGTTCAAAATAGACACCTTCCAATTTAGAAATGGCTTTTATATAAGCATTTACCATAAATCCGTCTTCAAAAATTGTATCTGGATGATAAGAAGTTTCTATATTACATTTTGCAATAATTTCTTCTATTAAATTTTCGTATTTTGTAACATCTAATCCAATGTTTTTTAATCGTTCTAATGCTTTTCTTACTTTATAAATATGTGTTTCTAATTCAATGGCTTTATCGTTCATAAAAAACTCCCCTTAAACTGTTTGGTATTATAGGGCGGGGGGGGGGGGGGGGGGGGGGGGGGGGGGGGGGGGGGGGGGGGGGGG
>CAMYTM010000011.1 GCA_947297555.1 uncultured Mycoplasmatota bacterium
GCATTACTACTACTGAAGTTCAATGGAAGTGGGATTTCGATGAAAATGATGCAAGAGATACTGCTTTAGGACTTGCTGCTGCAAAGGGAACTTTAGAAGCAGTAGTTGAACTTAAAGTAACTGCTACTCAAGTTGACTAATTTGAGTAAATAAAGGAAGTTTAATTTAACTTCCGAATAAGCCTATGAAATTTCATAGGTTTATTCGGGAATTAAATGTTTGAAGTATAAAGGAGGTAAGGTATGAAAGATTATTTTGAAAAAATGTTTCAAAAGAAGAAATATGATGAAGAAAATGATAATGAGAAAAAAAGACGAATTATTTTATATATTATAATTTTGATTATCATAATTCTTTTATTACTTACAAGTTGTAGTTGTTCTTCCAAGTTTTTTGGTACAATAGGAGACTTGTTTAAGAACGAAGAAACTTATAATATTACTGATGATACTAATGATACAGAAGTTGTAAAAAATCAAGAGTTACAATTTGATACGGATTTTGTAGAAATTTCTTTATCAGATTCTCGTATGAAATTAAGTTTTACTTACAAAAATATTAATCCTACTTCCTTTACTTGTTCTACAAGTAATGCTGAGATTGCAACTTGTTATGTAAGTAATGATTATGTAGTCATTATTCCAAAATCTCCTGGTGAGGTTACTGTGACTTTACAAACAACAACAAATGGAAAAATATATGAAGCAACTGCTCAGGTTGTTGTAGAAGACGCTAATCGTAAAATAGAGTTGTCTAGTACTAATGGGACTATTAATTTAGCAAGTACAAAATATAAAACTGTTACTTATAGTTTATCCGGACTTACAGGAAATATTACAGTAACTTCAAGTAATCCAGATATTGCAACAGCAATAGCAAGTGATGGACTTCTCAAAATTACAGCAAATAGAACAGGAAAAGTTACATTTACATTATCTCTTACTTATAATGATATGGTTTATACAGCAGAATATACTTTAACTGTTGAAAATAAACTTAGTGGTTCAGGAAGTTCTGGAGGTAGTGGTTCTACTTCAAAACCTGGTGGAGATAATATGGGAGTAGGAGATGGTGAGAGTCCATCAAATCCAGATTCAAATAATCCCAATGAGCCCACAAATCCAGAACCCGGAAATCCAGATGATTCAGTTTATGATGTGACTTTAAAATCTGGTGGAATTTATTATTTAGAAGATTATTTAAATAGTCCTTATTATTTAGAATATGAAGTTTTAAAAGATGGAATTCCAATTGATGATAAAGTTGATATTGTAGTTTCAAGCAATATTGGTTATGAATTAGTAGAGAGCAATGGGCAAAGATTTATAAAAATTATTCCAAATGGAGATGTAAAAGCAGGAGATACTGCCACTGTTAAAATAATGAGTCATGGTGTTGCAACTCAAACTACTATTCAATTTAGAACTCATAACTATGACATAAAAATAAATCCGAAAGAATATTATTTGTCTTATATTGAAGGTAGTAGTTTAGATACAAATGGAAGTAAAACTTTTATTATTCAAGCAGGAAATTTATTTACAGGAACTCTTCAAACTTCAACAAATGGGAATACAAATGATCTAAGTATTTGTTCTAATGATGCCATTACTTGTATTCGAATAAAAGTAAAAGATGGTTATGAAGATAAGATATCTATTTCTTATGGTAGTGATTCGCATGTTGCTACTTCTGGAATACCCGTTAAAGTCACATTAAGTGAACAGGCTATAAATGATTTGATTAATGGAACTTTAGATTTAGATGAGGCATTTTTAGAAGTTACTGCGTCTTCCTCTTATCAAAATGAATCTTTGAAAATTAATGGCAATGATTTGGAAACAATAAAGTTTAAAATCACTACGGGACATATTGTTACAATATATGCTTATAATGATATGGTTCAAGGCTTTTTTACTAACGGAACTACTGAAATCCAAATTCCTATCTCAGGAGATGAAACTATTAATCTAGCAGATTATATTGCTTACGGAATTACCAGTGAAGGTTCTTGTACCTATTATCCATTAATGAATTATAATACAAGTTCTAATGGGATAGGTGGAGATGTGTATTCTATAGATACTATATTTACTGGAGATAATTTAACTTCAAATTTGACATTATATGCTATATATGATGGGAATGGTGTCGATATGTCAGTTGATCCCGTAAAAAAGAGACTTTATTTAACTGACGTGGAAATTTTCCATAATGAGGCGTATCTTAAAAAATTTGGTAAAGATTATGTTGTCTATCCAGGAGCACAGGGTTCTTATATTATTACATTATTTAATAATAGTTCAAACGAGTTAGTTATTAATGGTTTATCTTTAACAGAGGATACTATTTGTATTGAAAGAGATAAATGTTTAAATATGGGATATATCATACATTATTCAAATCATAATGATATAAATAGTACAAATCGTAATTATTATTATGGTGGTAAGAATGATGCTTATACAATTTTGAATAAGGATGCTAATATATCAGGATATATACCTAATGGTACAGTTGGACGTTCTTATAGTTCTAAAAAGATAGAATTTAATACGGCGGACAAACCAGTAATTAGAATTCCGAAAGGAGAGGGAATAGAAATTTCATTACTATGGAAGTGGATGGAAGTAGATGATGAGGCAGATACAGCAGTTGGGATTTATGCAAGTGACCATGCAGATGGTATAAATAATTTGTATACTTTGACTGTAGGATTTGATTTTTCACAAGGTACAACTTGTGGAATAAAAACAGAATAAATGGGGTTAGGAAATGAAAATAGTAAAAAGGTTATTGATTGGTATTGTTACTGTACTTTTGACATTAATGTTTGTTTTTAATATTTATAATTTTATAAGTATCAAAATATTGCATAAAGATATAGCAGATTTTGGTGGATTTGCAATATTGGAAGTTGTTTCTGGATCTATGGAACCTACTATCCATATTGGAGATTTGATTATTATTGATACTAAAGCAAATCTTTATCAAAAAGATGATATAGTAACATTTTACGATGAGAATGGTTCTTTTGTTACTCATAGGATTGTTTCAATCAATGAAAATGAAATGATAACAAAAGGCGACAATAATAACACCGAAGATGAAGCAACGGATGTTAGTAAAATTGTTGGTAGATATGTAACGAAAATTTCCAATGCTGGAAAAATACTTGCTTCGTTTAAAAATCCGCTTGTTTTACTACTTATATTAGTAATTGGATTACTATTTTGCTTTTTGATTAGTACAGATAAAGATGGGAAACCGATTCTTACAGAAAAAGAAAAATTAATGCAAGAATTCAGGGAGTACAAAAGAATGAAAAAGAAGAATAAAAAGAAAAAAGAAAAAAAAGAGGTGATACTAAATAAGAATGAGGTAGTACAAGAAAAGAAACCAAAAACTTACAATAAAAATTATCACAATAACAGAAATAAAAAGTACTACCAAAACAACTATAGAAATAACTATAATAGGAATAATGATACTCAAAATAGGGGCTACTCCAATAATAACACTAATAGCCGTTACTATAATAAGAATAAAAATCATAATCAAAATTATAGTAATCAGGATATAAGTCATAAAAAAGACAACTATAATCAGAATAACAATAAAAAAAGGAATGGAAATAATCGAAATAAAAATTATTCTAATAAGAGTTATGGTAGTTATAACTATAGAAATCGTAATAAAAAATATAATAAGCAAAATTCTTCATATAAGAAGAGAGAAGGAAATTAGGTGAAATGATATGAAAGGTTTATTGCATAGTAAGACATTTCGAGAAAATTTATATAAGTGGTTAATTTTGTATGTAGGAATAATGTTACTTCTTACTACTGTGATTACCTATTCAAGATATATTTCGAGGTTTCAGGGGGAAAATGATAGAGCGGAAACTGCAAGATTTAATATTGCTATTAAAGAATTAGAATGTAAAGATTCAAAAACGGGTTCTTGCGCTCAAGATTCTTACTGGTTTACAAATGAAGTAGAATATTATTTTTCTGTTGATACAACTGATGTAGAAATTTCTGCTAAGGAAATGCTTACAATTAAGTTACACAGTAATTTTGATATTGTAGGAATTTATGCTCTTGATTTAGAGCGTGATGGCGTAATGCAAGATGGGAAAATTGTTGATTTAGAATCTCTAAAAAAAACAGAGACACCATTAAATACAGATCAAACTACCCAAGAGGGTTCAATTGTATTATCTCTTAAAGATGAGTTTAATGCTAAAAACGGTAAAGTTAAAGGATATCATGTCGTTGTAAAAGAAAAACCAGATGTTAAGAACGATAGCGATTTTTATAATTATAATGATATTTTAAAAATAAATTACTTGGCAGAACAAAAAGACTAATAAAAATCCTGTAAAGGAGGTGAGGTAAATGTGAAGTTTGGAAGGCTAAGGTATAATCGAAAAATCAACCTAGTATTTTTGTATATAATTTTGATTTTAAGTATTATAAACTTAGCTGTCTATCCCGATTCGCGGTCGAAGTATGTACACGCAGAGTCTATAACATATGGTGCAACTTTGTATTATGAAAAAAAGTTAGAGTTATGGCTGCTTGGTTCTCAAGATTTAAAACCAACAGATGACAAATATTCATCAAATTATGAGAATGCTTATTTTCAATTTGAATTTGAAAAAAATCAAGATATTGCTGTAAATGGTACAGATGAGTATCAAATTTTATTACAGCCTTCTAGTGCTTGTTCTATCGTTTATATAAATACGAGTGGAACAAAGTCTCTTGCAGATGGAACTATTAAATACGGACCTTATGTTCGTTCAGATAAGAGTACAGTGATTGTAAAATGTAATGTAGATAAGATGAAAGAATCTGAAGATCAGATTCATGTATCTGTAGATATTAAAGAAAAAGTAAATAATGAAGTATTAGACTATATGAGCGGAAGTTATACCGCTGATTTAAAAGATTATTATAAAAAATATCCAATACCTGCATTAGGTATAGAAGAATTGAATTGGAATTCTACATTCTTAATGTTACCAAATTATTTATCCAATGGATTCTTTAGTGATGTAAAAACCAATTTAAGTAGTATTCCTGTAGTGCCAGATTTAACGAGTTATCTACCAAAAGATTTTGACTATAGTAATATAAAAAATATAGATGACCTTTTAAAAACTTGGACAGGAAATATTGTAGATAAGAAATATGGAGATGTTCTAACAAAATATGTTATGAACAATTATACAGATTTAAATTCAATTAATAGTATGCCAGGATTAAGTATTAATCATAAAACAACTGATAAGGGCATTATACATGAATTTATAGTAAAAGATAATTTGGTTGGTTATGCAAGAACTGCTTTAGAAGATACAAATAAAACCAATATTATGTATTTTTCAACAACTAAAAAGGATATTTTAGATGAAGCATTTAATTATTATTTAGAAAATTATGAATATTTTGATGGATCTGATACAAATAAATCATTTGTAGTAAATTATGTAAATTCATTTGATCCAAATAAGAAAAATGGAATAGGATATATTTTAAGTAATGGAATCATAGAAAATGATGGAACGATTAAAATAAATGGAAAAACTGTTGGTGGAATGCTTTATAAAGACGGAAGACTTGATTTAAGTGGCGTATTGGATTACGCATATATTTATAATGAAAAGAAGATAAGAATTTCAAATGGAAATTCTGATGTAATTCCAGTTTTTAAATACGGATTACAAACGGTTTATAGTAATATTATGTCTGAAGACGTAATAAATATGATTAGTACAAATGGACATCCAATATTGGATGCAGTGATAAATCGTACAACGGGTTCGTTTACGATTAAAGATAAAAATAATAATGAGATACTAGTCAAAGTTTCTTCCGATAGTAACTATACTTATGTTACAGCGTCTAGATTAGCAAATTTATTCTGGACGAATAATTCATTAACTCTTCCAGAACATTTTTTAACGGAAGACTTCTTTAAAAATTTAAAAGATAATTTGGAAAGCATTCCAGTTGATCCAAAATTAACAAGTTATTTACCAAATGATTTTAACTATTCAACCGTTACAAATATGGATGATATTTTTATAAAAGTTTGGTTAGAAACAATTTTAAAAGAAAAATATGGATCAGAAGACTATAATAGCAAAACATATTATAGTTATATAGAAAATTATATTAAAAAGAGATATTCAAATGTTAGTATGATAGAAAATATGCCAGGATTGAAAGTAGAGCATATTACAAATGATACGGGTGATGTTGTTCATACATTTGAAATAGAAGAGAATTTAGTAGGATACGCAATAACAGAAAGTCTTGGTTTAAATCAAAATTATATGTATTTCTATACAGAAGATGAAAATGCAATTAATAAAGCATTTAATGATTATGTTGATAATTATGCTCAATATTATTTAGGCGGATTAGATGAAGAAGAACAATCTTTATTAAAAAGTTATGTTGATTATTATGGTGGCATGGCAAATGTTATTAATACGCTAAAAAATGGACAAACTATTTATGGACTTTCTTATAATATTAGTGCTAAAGGTATCACTTTATTGCCACATATTTTTGGATATGCAAATGCAAGAGTAAATGGCATCATAAAAATGGACTTTACGTATGGTTCATCTATGTACCACAATTTCTTATATGGTTTATCAGCAATTTATTCAAATAAATTACCACAGAATGTAATCAATGCGATAGCAGGAAGTTCTGAAATTAGACAAGCTGTTATAAGAAATGCTTCAGATGTTGCAGGAGATAAAGGCAACTATACTGAAAGAATAACTGTTGGAAATTATATTGTTGTAGTTTCATCAACAGATGGTAAACATACTACTGTTACTATTGAAAATGCGTCTGGTGTACCAGTAAGCATAGTAGAAGAAAATAATGCAGTAGAAAAAACTTCAAGCGAAGAACTTCAATTTGAAACGCAAAAAGATGTATCTTTCGAAAGTAAAAATATTGAAAGTATTGATAGTGATTCAGAAAAAATTGAACACGATAATACTGATTCTGAGGGATCGTTGGTTGAAGATACAGATAAAAAAGATGTAGTTTTAGATGAAGTTTCAGATAGTGAAAAGAATGATAAAATTGTAGATGAAGATGCAATAGAATCTTCTAATGATATTTCCAATACTTCTAGTGGGAGCGTAGATAATCTCCCTGATACAGAAGTAGGAGTAGATAATATTCCAAGCGGAAATACTAGTAGCGGGATAGAGAGTATAAGTGATATAAATACACCTATAGATTTATCTTAAAGGTGGTTTGAGTTCCGGTAAAAAGTCTTAAATTTATTTTAAATACCGGTTAATAAAAATTTTAAAGTAAATATTGTTAGTTTACTATAGTAAAAGAGAATCTCAAATTAACAAGTGAAGATACTGAAACTCAAAATTTATACATTTCTAGAAAGTGAAATGAAAAAAGTGGAAAAATAAAAACCACTTTTTTTTATGGGAAATTAGCGAGTCATTTGTAAAATGGTATTTCTTTTTAAAATAATTGGAAATGATGAAAAAGAATCTATAATTAGTATTTAATAAGGCTATTGATGAAGAAACTAAAGCACATTTAAAAAAACAAGAGAGTTATATTTCTTTCTTAAATATTTAGAAGGCGATAAATTAAATGAAAAACAATCCCAGATGAGAATTTAGGTATGAGACAAAAATTTGTACTTTCCTTTTCATTTAACCTATGTTAGAATACAAGTAACAGATTTAAGTGGGCAGAACTCCCACTTTTATTATTGTAAATGTAGAGGTGAATATGGAGAGTATATTAGAAAAAATAAGAGAAAATATTAAAGAAGAACTTCTAAAAGATGAAATTGTAATTGATAGCATTACATTTGAAACTGAAGGAAAGTATCATTTTTTACGAATTGTTCTTGATAAAACTGGTGGAATTGATTTAGATACTATTGTGAAGGCTACTAATATTATTAATCCAATTTTAGATAAGTTAGATTTAATAGAAGAAGAATATATTTTAGATGTTTTGAGTAAAGAAAGAGGGAATGAATAATGAATGCAACAGAGTTTTTAAAAGCACTTGACCATATAGTAGAAGAGAAAAATATTAGTCGTGATGTAGTAATAGAAGCCATGGAACTTGCGCTTGCTACAGCATATAAAAAGAATTTTGATTCTAAAACCAATGTACGTGTAGATATCAATAGAGAAACAGGAGAAATTAAAGTCATTTCGTATCTAGTTGTAGTGAATGATTATGATGATGGAACAGAAGAAGTTGATGAAGATGGAAATGTAACTAGAATTCCGCCTGAAATTAATGAAGATGCTCAAATATTACTTGAAGATGCTAGAGAAATTGTTCCAGATATCAATGTAGGAGAAACTATTGAACGAGAGATAACACCAAAAGATTTTGGAAGAGTGGCTACTTCTACTGCTAAACAAGTTATTAATCAGAAAATTCGCGAAGCCGAAAGAAATAGCATTATAGCAGAGTTTGAAGGCAAAGAAGGCGAAATGATGGTTGGTCTTTTGGCTATGGAAGATGCTAGAAATTATTATGTTGATTTAGGAAGAACACGTGGTATTTTGCCAAAAGGTGAAATGATACCAGAGGAAGTTGTAACTATGGGTTCTAGTATAAAAGTTTATATTACTAAAGTAGAAGCAACTACAAAAGGCCCACTTATTTTACTAAGTCGCAAACATTATGGTTTTGTAAGACGTTTATTTGAAACAGAAATTCCAGAACTTGTTGATGGAACTATTCAATTGTATGCTTGTGTAAGAGAAGCAGGTATACGTAGTAAAGTTGCTGTTTATTCTTCCAATGAAAAGGTAGATCCGATTGGTGCTTGTATTGGAGAAAGAGGAAGTCGTATTGCGAGTATTTTAAAAGAGTTAAATGGGGAAAGAGTGGATTTAATTCTTTATAATGAAAATCCGCAAGAATTTATTAAAAATGCTTTGTCTCCTGCTAAAGATGTGATTGTAAATATTACAAATCCTGAAAAGAGAGAAGCACTTGCGATTGTGAATGATGATAATTTAAGTTTAGCAATCGGAAAAAAAGGAAGCAATATTAAACTTGCCAGCCGTTTAACGAAGTATAAAATTGAAGTAAAAACTTTATCTCAAATAAACGAAGAGGGAAATAAAGAAGAATAATATGATTGAGAATATAAAACCGGAAGGTTAGGGTATGAAAGGTGTACGTATAGATACTTTATAAAAAATGAGATATGAAAATAGATTTCATTCTATTGAAAAAGAAACAGAATGTATGAAAGACAATAGGAAAAAATCAAGATAAGATAGTAAAACTTGCCAGGAATATAGTCCTGATAAAATAGGAGGAAAATTAAATGAGGAGACTTTACAAAAAATCCTAAAGTTTATAAAATAAAGAAAGAAGTGATTTTTTTGAAACAAAAAAAAATACCTTTAAGAATGTGTGTTGTAACGAGAGAAAGATTTGAGAAAAGAGAACTTTTAAGAGTTGTTAGAACACCAGAAGGAGATGTCTTAATAGATATTTCAGGAAGAGCCAACGGTAAAGGTGCTTATTTAAAAAAGGATATAGAAGTCATAAATAAAGCCAAAAAAAATAAAATATTAGATAAGGCTTTAGAAGTAAGTATTCCAGATAGTCTATATGAAGACATGTGTAAGTTAATAGAAAAGGAGGCGTATCAAAAATGATGAATGTAGAAGAATATGCGAGCAGTGTTGATTTATCTGTTGCAGAGGTGTTAAAAAAAGCCCAAGAGTTGGGGATTGAAGTAAAAAAGGCTAGTGACGATTTAACTGAAGATGACGTTATTATTTTAGACAATGCAATTAGTTTAATAAGTACTGATACAGAAGCAACGTTAGAGGATAATGATGATATTGATGAAGTAGTAGAGGAAATTATGGGAAGCAGTCATATTGCTGCTATCAATGATACAGAGAAAAAACAAAAATTAAAGAAAAAGAGTCAAATTCAAAGTAGTAAAGAAGAATACATGAACAAACGTAAAGAAATGTATAAACATAAAGAAAAGTTAATGACAAATAGTACGGATGAAAATATTGTTCTTTATAAGCAAGGAATGACCGTTAAAGATTTAGCAGATGCAATGGATATAAATGCTAATGATATTATTAAAAAATTAATGGAACTTGGTTTAATGGTGAGTGTTAACCAAGAAGTTGATTTTGATAATGCTTCTTTAATTGTCATGGATTATGGAAAAACGCTTAAAAATGAAGAAAGTCAAGATGTAGCAAATTTTGAAGAATATGAAATTACTGATAATGAAAATGATTTAGTAGAACGTCCTCCAGTTGTCACGATTATGGGACATGTTGATCATGGAAAAACAAGTTTATTAGATTATATTCGACATTCTAAAGTCGTGATGAGCGAGTTTGGTGGGATTACTCAACATATAGGGGCTTATCAAGTCGAACATAATGGAAGGAAGATAACCTTTATTGATACACCAGGTCATGC